>JACZTW010000235.1 GCA_022573485.1 Planctomycetota bacterium | reverse complement strand
GATTTGGTTACCGCGGCGTTTCCTGAGCATCACGGAGGCGCTCCATTTCCTTCTGTTGCTCCTCGTGAATCTGCTCCTGGAGCTTTTCGATTTGCTGGGTGAGTCGGCTCATCCGTTCGGCATACCGCTGCCCCGGCGTCTTTGGGGTGCAGGCCATGAGGACGCCGCCGGCAACCGCAACGAATGCCAAGATCCGCCGCATCATCTGAAGTGACCTCTGACTCCACAAAGCCCGGTCTTCGCCCAGCCCATTACGTCCTCACGGGAATGGCCCCACACTTTGATTGAAAGATCGTTCTTCATGGCGAAGATTCGGAATCGGGCGAGGAGACCCGTGACAGAAAACCGACACTGGAAGCAAAAATCTGGCCCGACGAGGCACTCAGATCGTCGCCTTCATCTTCCATCTCCAGATCCTCCAGGTTGGCCACGCACAGTGGGCATCCGACGACATCGAGATGGAACTGCGTATAGGACAGCCAAGGTTCTTCCAGGATGCCGAGCAGGTACTGGCCGAGGGTACTTCGCTTCAGACAGGTCACGCGCTGCTGGAGCCAGACGCTGCTCACGTTGGCGTCCGCCTGTACTTCTGTCATGGCACCCACCGTGGCTGCTTCCATTTCCGAAAGGTACTTTTGAATCTTCTGGATGGCTCGATACTTTACACCCGCTACGTGCTTCTCGTCCACATCCAACAACTCCGCGACGCGGTTGTTTCGGCGACACGCATAGAACAGCAACTCGATTATCTGCAGGTCCTCAAATGCGCCGCGGTCTCTGAGATCCTGAATGAGCTGTCGCAGAACGGTTGCCAAGAGAGCCTGTTGTGCCTCGGCTGATTCAGCCTTCACGGCGGCCATGCTCGGCGACTCCGCCAGTGAAGGTGTGGCCTCCTCCCACCAATCGTCGGCCTGCGTTTCGAGTTTTCGAAAACCTGAACCGCTGGCTCGGAGATAGTCGGTGATCTTGTATCGCAGAATCGTGAACAGATAGGTTTCCAGGGAACGGGCGGCATCGTAGCGCGACAGGCTCTGAAGAAATCCAATGAAGGTGTCCTGGACCACGTCCTCCGCATCCGCGATCGAAGCGATTCGTGATTTGGCAAACGCCTGCAACCGACCCTGGTAGCGGTCGATCAACTGACGCCAGCCAGCCTCACTGCCGCCGCGGATTTCCTCGATAAGATAATGATCCGCCTGTTCAGCCGACATCGGGCATCCACTCAATCGGGGCCTTGTTCTTGGGCATTGAGATCAACTTGAATTGCACGAGCAACGGCACTACGAATGAGGTAATCGCTTAGGCGCGCTCGCTCGTGTCGCAGGACGGCGCTGATTCTCAACTTCAAGGCATTCATCCCGTGTTCCGGAAGAGGGTGGCTGATTCGCTCACCACCCATCCGGCGTAGACAAATCGCACTATTCCTGGCGAAGCGACCGGCAAGACGCCCTGTCGATTGGGAAGTCATTCCGCCCCGGTATCTGGTCGATATTGTACTGTGAAGGCGGCCTGTGCAAGCAAAATTCGCGCATGCCTACGAGATTGACTGTCGTTGTCAGTACCCTGTAGAGGCGTTACACATGTCAGATTTGCAGTCGCAGGTTTCCGAGCCGATCTATTCCGACCTCGCGCAAAGTGACCCGGCTTTTTCAGAAATCGTTGAGTTGTTCGTCGATGGACTCACCCAGCGTCTGGATGCGATGCAGGATGCCCTGCAAGCGAACGATATGGACCGCTTGCGGCGCCTGGTCCACCAGCTCAAAGGCAGCGGCGGTGGACACGGCTACCCCACGCTGAGCCAGAATGCGAGCCAGCTTGAACAACAGGTCCTGCAGGGCGCCACCGGAGAGATCAATCAAGGTCTGGAAGAACTAGCCGATCTTGTCGCGCGGATCAAAGTGCTCCCATAAGCAACATTGAAAACATGCCTGCTTGGCGAGCGAATTGGAGAACCGCTTGGCGGCAACACCACCGGCCGTCAGAGCACTCGCTCGCCTGCTGATCCTCATCCGACACGACTGCCCGTTCGTCAGGCGCGACGCCGCTACACCATCCTGAGCGCGCCGTCGGCAGGACAACAGTCTTCTCGCCCCGAAAGCGAAGGAATTGCTTGTCACGGATCTGCGCTAATCCGATCGACCTCGTTCAGGATCGCACGCCACGAAGGACGATGGTGGATCATCATGGGGAAAATCTGCCGGACAATGCCCTTCTTGTCGATTAGGTAGGCCGTGGTGCGTTTGTAGGCCCGTGTTTGCGCCCGGTTCAAATCTGCGACGATATCGAAGCGCGGCGCGGGCTTGAAGCGGTTGTAGATCTTGCCGTGCGACTTGAGGTCTTTGTCTTCTTGTGCGATCGCGATGACCACCGTATCACGCTTCTTGAACTCATCATACATTCGCTGCAACTGACCCAGTTGCGTGACGCAGAAGGGTCACCAATGCGCGCGGTAGGTCATCACGATGATATTCTTTTGTCCCAGGTAGTTGCCCAATCCGATCGGAGGGTCGAACGCTTTCGGAAGGCTGAAGTCTTCAGCCGGATCTCCGATCTGCAGCAAGTGCTTGTCGATGCCCCAGTCCGATTTGACGCCAAGCACGCCGACGGCTTGGGCGCGGGGTTTGACGTCCAGCGCAAACCGACGGCGAATGAAAAAGCTGTCCACCGTGGGATCCTGACTCACGTAGGCCATGATGTTCAGCACGATTTGCTCTTTGGCGCCCGGGGCTGTCACGAGTGAGAACCCGATGTGCTCCTCTTCGTTCTTGAGCAAGCGCTCGAACGGCGCCTGCAGGAACTCGTTCCTGCTCAGTTCCCTCTGCGCCGTCAAGACCTTGCCCGACAATTCGACGGACGGCGGGACATCGATCTGCACGAGCGGGGCCGGCACGCCGGCGCTGGCCGCGGACCAGCCCTCCTTGATCTCCACCTTGAGGACAATTTCATAATGCGAACCCACTGAGAGTTCGTCGGCATCCAACGTGGCGCTGATACTCAGGACATCTCCGGGTGGCTGGCTGACAAACAGAATCAGCGAACAGGCCAGAACGTGCGTCATTTCGTCACCTCACCTTTCAAGCTGCTTGCAATAGCTCATTCCCCCGACGGACGACTTATTGCAGGCCAGTGTACTCGAGAATCCGGTCATTGAAAACGCTGGTTGGGCTTTCAAGTGGCCCGAAATCCCATCTACCGCAGGTCTGCTTATTGGTGTATACTTATTCAGGATCGTGCTCCGGCCGCCGATATACTCAACGCCGCTGGTCGCCAATCGATTCGTGAAACGCTTGGCATGGCCGCCTGGCACTGCCACTGAGCGAGGAGAAACCATGCTCGCGTCATTCGATATGTTGGCCTGGATGCCCGGCGCTCCAGAAATGCTTGTCATCGCAGCCGTTGCGCTGCTCTTCTTCGGACGCCGACTGCCCGATGTGGCGCGATCTATGGGCAAGAGCATCGTCGAGTTCAAGAAGGGTCTGAAGGACGTCAAGGATGACATCGACACGGCGAGCACGGCGGATGACGACCGCAAGGCACTCCCGGCGAACGACGAGAGCAACGAAGACAAGTCCAGCACCTGAGGCTGACTTCGCAGTGCGGAACATCCCAATTCGCCGACTCAGCACGTTCGCAGAATGCCCACGACAATGCCCTGGATTTCCACCGCGCTCGGGTCCACCACAATCGGCTCGAAATCCGGATTCGCAGGCTGAAGCCTGATCTTGCCCTTCTCTCGATAGTACTTCTTCAACGTGGCCTCACCGGAATCCAGAAGTGCGACCACGGTTTCTCCGCGGCGCGGCTCGGAGCGTTGTTCGCAAACGACGTAGTCACCATCGCGGATCTGTTCGTCGATCATGCTGTCGCCCCGGACCTTCAAGACAAACGTGCTATGGCGCGTATTGAAGAAATCTTCGAGATCGATCGTTTCTCGGTTCTCGATGGCTTCGATGGGCAGACCGGCGGCGATGTAACCGACTACGGGGAACACCGTGGAGCGGTCATCGGGCAACTGCACACGCGAGGTCAGCTCCAAAGAGCGTGCCTTGTGCGGCAAGCGGCGCAACAGGCCCTTGGCGACGAGGGTTTCGACGTGCTCGAACACCGTGACTTTTGTGACGCGAATTTGGTCGGCGATTTCCTGCATCGTCGGCGAACAGCCATGGCTCCTTTGGTACGCGCGAATGATGGTCAGGATGTCCACCTGCCTGGATGTCAGGCGGCGCCGGTCGTGTGCTGCAGAGGATCGGGGCATCGTGATGCACCTTCAATTCTGGAGCGGCTGCCGAGACAGCGGCCGCTCGGCCAGTATCCCCGGTCGCAAGGGACAAGGAAACGCGAAGAACGCGACCAACAGGGCCGACGCGCCCACGACGCGTCGCGGGCTTGACCCGCAGCGACCCAAACAACCCCGCCAACCACTGCATGAACACACACCAGCTAAATGCTGCTGTCGTGCCCTGGGTCTCAAGCCTCAAAGCCTTGGCGTTGCGGGCGGCATTGCGGCGAATCATGGGCCAGGATTGCTGAAAGTCACCTCCAGGCCCGAGAATACACAAGGGCAGCTCAGATTCATTCTCGGAACGAATTTCGCAGGCGGACTCCTCCAAGCCGGGAACCGGCGCTTTGAGATTGCGCATTCGATCTCCTCGTAGCGTCTGATGTTGTTCCCAGCTTGTGATTCTCGCATCGCGATCCGCGCTTCTGCCCACCTGTCGAGCCGCCGACGGGCTGACCGTTGTACGTCTTTCGTTCGGTATGGAAGTATGTCCTAACATAGACCAAACGTCAACCCCAAAATCCAGACCCTCTCGTTGCCGAGTGTGACAGGGCCACACATACCTTGGGTATGCCTTCTTCGGAACCCAACATATGGTGTTTTCGGCACCTGTCCCTCAGAAATCCAACAGTTCCGTGTTCGGTATGTGTACGGAGTTTGCCTTGTGGCCTTAAGGCTATGCAGTCCAGTGTAGTACGTCCAATAGCGATATTACGGGTTTTGCCGTTTCCCAGGCTGGCGGGGTTCGCCATATCGTACCTTTCCGACGTGGAATAATCGCAGCGGTGGACGGGGATTCTGATGTCTGTAATCAATTTGGTTTCGGCGGCGGTGAATCTGAAGGCGGCCGGCTCATTGGGCAAGGTCCAGTTGGCGGTCGCGGGCAGAATGCTCAAAATCGCCAACCAGCAAGCCGACAGCGCGCTCAAATTGATCGAGGCGGCGGCCGAGAGCATGTCCTCCGCGACGGCGGATCTGAACCGCTCCATAGGCCGCATGCTGGACCTCCGCGCTTAGGCGCTCGTACTTGATCCTTCGCATTCGCTTGACCGCCGCCGACTTCCGCTCGATCATCGTTCTCATGGCGGATCGTGGATGCAGGATTGTGGTTGCCGAGCGCCTGTCGAACAGCGCGCTCGAGCGCCTGCGGGCCGTGGGCGAAGTCGTGGAACTGACTTCGTGCGATCCGGACACGCTCCGCGGCGCGGTCCGCGATTGCCACGCCTTGATCGTACGCACCTACGCCGACGTATCTGCCGACATCATCGAGTCGGCGCCGGCTTTGAAGGTCATCGCCCGAGCCGGCGTGGGCGTGGAGAACATCGACACGAAGGCCGCCGCCGCTGCGGGCGTCACGGTCGTCCACACGCCCGCCGCATCCACCGAGGCAGTTGCAGAGTTGACCATCGGCTTGATAATCACGTTGGAACGCCGGGTCTGCTGGGCTCAGGAGCAACTCCGTCAGGGCGATTTCAAGCGGGCTCGGAACCAGCTCGCGAGTGCTCAGCTTGGCGAGATGACGCTGGGCATTATCGGCTTCGGCCGCATCGGGCAGTGCCTGGCCGGCATGGCCCAACGCGCCTTCGGCATGAGCATCCTGTTCAACGACATCCTGCCGATCCCGCACGAGGAACACCTCGCTCATGCAGTCAGCAAGGACGAAATCTACACCGAGGCAGACATCGTTTCGCTGCACGTGCCATTAACCCCCAAGACCCGCGGCCTGATCAACGCATCGACGCTCCGAAAGATGAAGAGCACCGCACTGCTGATCAACACCGCACGCGGCGCGGTGGTCGATGCTGCGGCGCTGGCGGCGGCGCTCGATGCGGGCGTGGTCGCCGGTGCGGCCTTCGACGTCTTCGATCCGGAACCGCTGCCGCCCGATC
>JACZTW010000234.1 GCA_022573485.1 Planctomycetota bacterium | reverse complement strand
AATACACTCAACGGAATTCTGTTCAATCAACTGCACTGCCCAACAAGCTATGCTCGAATTAGACACCATCAATAAGGTCGACCCCCACTCGGTCTGGAACCACGAAGCCCACGACTTCACTCCTTGGCTCGCAGCCAACCTTCATCGACTCGGCGAGGCCATTGGGCTCGAGCTTGAGCTAGTCGAGCGTGAAGCCGATGTGGGCGGTTTTTCCCTGGATTTGCTCGCCAAGGACCTTGGGCGCAACGCAAACGTCGTCATTGAGAATCAGCTTGCCACGACCGACCATGATCACCTCGGAAAGTTGATCACTTACGCCAGCGGATATGATGCTGACGTTGTCATCTGGGTGTCTACCGAAATTCGGGAAGAGCACCGACAGGCATTAGACTGGCTGAACCAGCGAACAGGTTCGAATACAAACTTTTTTGCGGTTGTGGTCGAGGTAATCAGAATCGGCGAATCCAAACCAGCGTTACAATTCCGGGTCGTCGTTTCTCCTAATGAATGGCAGAAATCGGAGAAGACGATCTCGGAGAAGTCCGAATTGTACAGGCAGTACTTCCAGGGCCTGCTCGATGAACTGCGTGAGACACACAGTTTTACCAGTGCGCGGAAGGGCCAGCCGCAGAACTGGTATTCTTTCTCGTCGGGCAACAAGCAGTTTGTTTATGGACATAGCTTCGCCGCAGGTAACCGCGTGAGAGCTGAAGTCTACATCGACAGCGGTGACGTGGATGAAAATAATGATCTGTTCGACCGGCTGCATGCTGATCGCGAACTGATCGAGTCAGAGTTCGGCGATCCTCTGGAGTGGGAGCGGTTGGACAGCAAGAGAGCTTCTCGAATTGCGATATACCGATCAGGGTCTATTGAGGGTTCTTCTGAGGATCTTCAGGAGATTCATGATTGGGCCATTCAGAATCTACTCCAGTTCAAGAAAGTCTTCGGGAACAGAGGGTAGAACAAAACGCTCGACCGGATCTGGAATAAAGTCGCGCCAGGGTACCACTGGCGGCTCGTCCGCCAGTGGCTGTTGTGTGGTGGGTCGGCACTGGCAGGCAAGCTGCCAGTGGCACGCCGCGCTCGTCGGGTGTTTACGTGTCCGGTCCACTGGAATACCGACTGCCGGCGTGGTCGCTTCCTGACGGTCGCGTCTCTGATTTTTTTCTTCAATCCGTAATCCGAAATCTGAAATTTGCAATTGGGACGCGCTCCCCTTCGGGTCGCCGCTAAACTGCAGCAGCACAGGGAAATGCGGAAAAGCGGTCAGGGGCCTGTTGTCAGCGCTCAGCACTCAGCACTCAGTGGTCCGCAGGATTCCGGGCATGCCCGGGGCTAAATAGTGGAAGCAGAGTGTTTCTCCTTCCGTAATCCGAATTCCACAATCCGAATTCCGCAATTCTCAGCACTCAGTCCTCCTTCACGGTCCCCAGTTGCCGAGGAGGATGGCGAGGTCAAAGGGGCCGACGGCGCAATTCTGATCAAGGTCCGCCGGAAGGAACGGCGGACAAGGCTCATACGGCCCCCAGGTGCCGAGCAACTGCGCCAGGTCGGCAGCATCCACGTCGCAATCGCCGTCCAGATCACCCACTTGGCCGCCGCCGACCGCGAACGAGCGCGCTTCGCCGGTGGCGGTGTTGTTGTTGAAGTCGGTGGCGGTTACCCAGTATTCAACTTGGGAACACTCCGATTGGCCGGGCAGGGCGCCGCGGTATACTTGCCCGCCGCTGTAACGCATCGGCACCACCTCGCTGCCGCCGCCGTTGACCGAATAGTGCAACCAGATGCCTTTGTCGAAGAAGTTGCGATCAGAAGTCATGTCATCCAGAATCAGCGCCCGAACGATGTACGGGCCGGCGGTGTCCTCGGTGTCTGGCACTTGCTCGGTTTTGATGATCCTCGGCGGATGCGTGTCGGCGGGACCGCCGTTGATGTAGATTCGGTTCTGGAAGTTGCCCGATTCGCCCTGGGCGGTGACCACGTCGAGCTTGCCGTTGCCGGTCAGGTCCGCCACCATGATGTCCAGCGAAGAATCGCTGTTGATTTGAATGATGCCCGAAATCTGCAAGTAGGCTCCGTGAGTGTTTTCGTAAACGCGCTCGCCGCCCGAGCCCAGCCGGGCGATGATCAAATCCAAGTCGCCGTCGTCGTCGTAGTCGAAGAACTTGCTGTCGTTGTCGTCGAGGCTCAGATTCGGCGAAATAATGCCGCTGATGTTCGTAAACACCCCTTCGCCGTCGTTGGCGAGCAGCAGCTCCATCGAGCCGGACCCCGCGTTGATCCCCAAAAGATCCAGGTCGCCGTCACCGTCGATGTCGCCGAAATCGTAGGAGTAGCAAGAACTGTCCGCCGGGATCGTGTCCAACTGTGTGAACACGCCCGTTCCATCGTTGCCGTAGAGTCGGCTGTTGTTGGTGCCGGTGCTGCCGGTCCGGATGTCCAGATCGAAGTCGTTGTCGATGTCGCCGAAGATGCAGTCCATGTTCTGGCACACGTTCCCGATCGGATGCCGCGAGGCCGTCTCATCGGTGAAGAAGCCGTTGCCGTCGTTGACGTAAACCCGGTACTGCCCGCAACCGAAGCGATTGCTCGATCCGCTGACAATGTAGAGGTCCAGGTCGCCATCGTTGTCGATGTCACCGAACTGGGCCCGCGAGCTGCTCAGCGTGATGTCAGGCAGTTGGGCAGACGTGACGTTGGTGAAGAATCCCGCGCCGTCGTTTACGAAAAGCGCCGGCAGACGGTTGAAGTCCTGCGCGAAGATCATGTCCAGATCGCCGTCATTGTCGATGTCCCCCAATTCAACGCCGCGGCACAGCCCGAAGAAGTTCAGACGCTCGGCCGACTCGTCCGTGAAGTGCCCACTGCCGTCATTGATATAGACACGCTGGGGCAACAGCGGTCCCGGCGAGCTGAAATTCCCGCCGTTGGCGAAAACAATGTCCAGATCGCTGTCGCCGTCGAGATCGCCGATGGTCAATTGATTGGTATACTCCGCTGGATTGGGGCTGGGAAAGCGCGTACTGGTCTCCTCCACGATCTGCTGGCCCCAGGCGGTGGACACGCCGAGTAAAACCGCCAGAGCAGTCATCGAAAATCCGCCCCGCAGCGGCGGGACGAAGCGCATTGTATACGGCGTGAGAATCAGCGATCGATCGTGCATTGCCATGCCTTCCTCTATAGCTCGTTCTGAGAATCTCGGCCCTGTTGAGCGAAGCGCGGTTGCGGCTGCCGGAAGTGCGCCCGGACCCTCGGGATGACAGACCGGCCCTGCCGTCTTCCCCCACCGCTTCCCCATTGCAGTACACCCAGTATAGTGCTTTCAGCCCCAGTTGCCCAGCAGAATCGCCAAGTCAGTCGCCATTGAAGTCGGCGGAGCAATCCCAACGACTATGGTCAGCCACATATGTGCTCGAGACAAACCTGAACCGAGTGGCGCGGGAGAGCCGATAGGTCCTGTCCTCATCATCGTCTCTCCTCGTCGCCACTTCGGCTCAGCGGGCACATGCAAGCCACCGGCTCAAACGCGCCCTATCGCAGGTAGCCTTCCAGGCGTTTCGTGACCAGGCGCCCGCAGTCGTCAAATGTCTTAGGATCTATACTCTGGAAATCACCGTGATGATTGTTCTGGAAATCGACGATCACCCACTCCCCATCGCGATCGCAGACGACAAAATGCACCGCCCACGCGCCGTGCCCCGCGCGCGGATCCATCACGTAGTCAGCCAGAAGCGCGTAGTCGGCCTCGGGCGGGTTCCGCTTTACGTGATCTTGAAACGTGCGAGCTAAGCCCCAAAGAAGATTCTGCATACTGCGCGAAGGTTCAATCTTCACACGCAGCGGGGAGTCGACGGCCTTGGCCTCACACAGTTTCTTCTTGCTCAGCAGCTCTGCCAAGTGAGCAGCGTCCGTCCCGCTGGCCTCGTCGTCGGAAAGCCGCACGGGGAAAACCGCCACCTTGGCACTCCGACCGGTTTTTTTCATGACCGCCTGGCGCTGCTCCATGGCCGCCCGCTCCGCCTTGCCAGGCCCCGCAGAGTTTTCTGAAGACATCCGGGCGAATTTCCCTTTTCCGCTGTCGTCCCGCGCTGACTTGGGTATACCCAAATGCGTCCGAACGCGCTCCACCAGGAACATGCAGCAGGTCATCGGATCCCTTGGCTTAGCCCGCTTGAACTCTCGATCGGCCTGTGTCTGACGATCGACCAACACGCTTCGGCCGGTCTTATCGACGATGACGCATCGTATCTCCTTGGTTCCCGTTTCGGGGTTGCCGACGAACTCCGCATACAACGCGTAGTCGGTCTCGACTGGATTCTTACGGACGAACTCGCCGAACAGTTCCGCGGCCTGGGCGAATGGGACCTCCTTCGGCAGAGGGAAAACGGCGTCGGTCGTTTGGAGGTTCGTCATGCCTGCCTTCTCCAGCAGCACCGCCACCACGTCCGCGACGTCTTTATTAAGCGCCGCGCTGTCGCCCATGATTATAGGAAAGACCGTCAGTGAAGCCTTCGCGCCTTGTTTACGCATGGTCTTCAGCCGCTCCTGCTGTTCGGGCGGTACCTGATTCTTGCCCCCGCTCGCTTGACACGCCGGCACGATCGCGAGCGCAACCAACCCCGCCATCAATGCCACCAACCGCACTCTAATCAAACCGTGACTTCTCATGACTTTCTCCTTGAAAACGTACCACGCGAAATCTGAATGTAAGTACACACTTACATTAACGGCAAACAAGAAATTGCTCACGGGCTACGGCCCTCCAGCATCAGCCGGCCGGCGCTGCTGATCAGCCGCTTTCGCCCTCGATCGCTCAGCAGCCCCAACTCACGGCTAATGTTCGCCAAGTTGCCCAGACCCACGATGGCCCAGGCGGAAACCGTCTCATCAGGGAGTGTGCTGCTTCCAGCACCGTTGCGATGGGCGACGATCTGACTGCGGATGAAGCGGTGAAACCGGCCGTACATGGCACGCAACGCATCACGAATCTCCGGCTCATCCGTTTGACTTAGACCCGCCCAGATAATGCGATGCAGCCCCGATTCGCCATAATGCTCCGCCTCGTGCTGCAACAGTCGCGCCGCGGCGTCCGCACGATCGTCAACGTCCTCCAGGAGTTTTCGCCACGCCGCAGCAGCCTGTTCGTAGACGTAGTCAATGGAGGCGACGAACATCTTCTTTTTGTCGGGCCAGAGCCGGTAGAGAATGTTCTCGCGAACGCCGCAGCGCTGCGCCAACTCAGCCGTGGTCGCCCGCGTGTAGCCCAGTTCCGCGAAGGTGTGCGCAATGATCGGCAGGAGCTTCTTGCGTCGCTGGGCTGACTGATCGGGTCTTGGCATCGGGCGCCTCACAAAGACGACTTATATGTAAGTACACACTTACAGTATGACACAGAATCGGCCGCTGTCAAATTTTTTCCGGAAAGAACTGCCGTGACCGGCCTGGGGAGAGCATTGGCCAGGAACTGGCCGGGAAGTGATTTCGACAGCTTGAAACTACTTGCTTTGCAAGCACTTGCAGTTCAGGCGGCGGAATCGAACCCCCGCCCTGCTCGACGGAGCAGCACTCGAATCGCCGAGAAGCGCCGCCGCTTCGGTTTCATAATCCATCATTCTGCGTTCATAGTTCCCTATCCCCAGTTGCCCAGAAGGATAGCCAAGTCAAAAGCGCCGACGTCGCAGTCACCGTTCAGATCAGCGGGGCAGTCATCGCAGTCGGCGCAGGGTCCCCAATTGCCGAGCAGCAGGGCGAGATCGAAGGGGCCCACGTTGCAGTTGCCGTCCAAGTCGCCGAGTGGGGCATCGGATCCCCAGCGAGCCCAGTAGGCCGACACCTGCCCGCCGGCGGTGGTGAACTCGCCCCCGGCAATCAGCTCGCCGTTGTACTCGTTCAGCGCGAGCACGGTGTCGTTCATCCCGCTGCCCAGGGGCGACCAAGTGGTGCCGTCCCAGCGGGCGATGCGCGCGGCCGGCATCCCGCCAGCGCTTGTAAACCAGCCCCCGGCGATCAGCTCTCCACTGTATACCGTCAGGGCGTAGATGTAGACGTAGGTGTTCATCTCGCCGGCCATTGGCGACCAGTTCGTGCCGTCCCAGCGGGCGATAGCGTTCGCTTCCATCCCGCCGGCGGTGGTGAAGTAACCCCCGGCGATCAGCTCGCCGTTGTAGACCGCGAGGCCGGTCACGGTAGGCCAGCAGTGCTTGCCCTGGCATCCGGCAATCCCGCTGCC
>JACZTW010000233.1 GCA_022573485.1 Planctomycetota bacterium | reverse complement strand
ACCAGCAGTTCCACGATTGTGAAGCCCAAAGCGCCCGTTCGAATTCTCATCGTTCGCATGGCCGTTCTCCGCTAGCAGGATGGAAACAGAAAAGAGCACAAAGAAAAGCAAAAAGCTCGCCCCACGCGTCGCCGCCCAGTTTTCTCTTTTCTCTTTTCATTTTTCGTTTCGACTATCGTTCCTGGAAGTTGTTGATGTCATCGTTGGTCCCGTAGATACCGTCCGGGCCGGCGCTGATCAGCAGGTACGTATCCGGATTGACCGGTTTGACCGGACCCGCCGACGCCTGCTCGCTCTTGTGGTCGTGAATGTAGCGGGCGAAGGGCATGATGATACCGGCATCGACCAAGGCCGTATCCAAGACGTTGTCGGGTTCCTCGACATTGCCGAGCATTCTGATCTGGTGCATGTCGATCCCGAATCGCCAGCCGGGCTCATTGGAGGTGTTCGAGGTGAAGCCAGAACCCATGCTGCCTGTAAAGACGTCGTTGTCCAGGAGATTGTAGTACGGGATGTTCTCTGGATCGTATATGGGAAAAGCCTTCGCGCCGGAGCCATCCTGGACCGTGTCGTCGCAGAGGATCGTGCCCCGCGGATTGGCTTTGTAATACAGGATCGGGTAATCGAAAGCATCGATCATGACGTACTGATCGTTGTCTTCCGTGATGCTGCTGCTTGGCCGGATACCCTTCAGGGCTTCCTCGCCGAGGCCGGACGCGGTTCGCCAAATCGAATGGGACTCATTGAAGTACTTGTTTTCACGAGGAAAGGGACTTTCATAAGCGCCAGCGCCAGCGGGGTGTTCATAGAACCACGGCGGATCGCCCAGGGGATCGCCTCGAGCGAAGACCTTGCGGGCCTTTTTCGGATCAACGTATCCTTTCAGATCCTTGCCGAGCAAGGCCCGGGGCAGCGCCTGCGCACCGTAGAGCGTAGTGTCGTTAAGAGTCACGTGCGAGGGCGCGGTATAGGAGCTATCATCCGTCGGGTCCAGCCGCTTGGCGGACTCGGGATAGTCGCCGATGTCGTTCTTGAACATTTCCAGGGCCTTCTCAACAGCACTTACTTGAGCCTTGACCTTCACCTTGCGGGCCTGCGTTCGCGCGGCACTCAACGAAGGTAACAGGATGCCGACCAGCAAACCGATGATGCCCACGACCGTCAACAGCTCAATCAGCGTAAACGCACTCCGTCGTCCGACCAATTTATTCATTTGAACACTCCTTCAGCAGATTGCGGATTACAGATTTCGGATTGCAGACAGCGGCGGCGCAGCGATGCACCGCGTGGGCGGCGCCGGCGGTCCGGGCTCGGATTCCGCATTCCAAATTCCGCATTCCGCGTTCCTTTCAGATTCCGCTCGACACGGCGTTGATCAACGAGACCAGAGGCATAAACAAGGCCACGATGATGAAGCCGACGATTCCGCCCAGCACAACAACCATGATGGGCTCAATAACGCTGATCAGGGCCGAGACGGCCACATCGACCTCTTCATCGTAGTTGTCAGCGATCTTCATCAGCATCTTGTCCAGATCGCCGGTCTCCTCGCCGACGTCGATCATATTGACCACGAGCGCGTCACAGACGCGCGTAGCGCGGAGCGGCGCTGCGAAGGTGTCGCCCTCGCGGATGGAATCGTGGACCTTGCCCAGGGCGCGGGCGTAGACCTCGCTGCCGGCAGTCTCGCGCGTAATCATAATGGCTTCGAGAATCGGCACACCGGCCGCGATCAGCGTACCCAGCGTACGCGTGAAGCGGGCGACTGAGGACTTGCGGAGCAGGGTCCCCATCACGGGTATAATCATGTAGAAGCGGTCGAGAAAATATCGCCCGCTGCGACTTTGCCGCAACAGCTTGATGATCAGGAAGACCACGATCGGGCTGATCAACACGATGGCCCAGCCGGGCGGCTTGCCGGTGGCAAACCAGTGGGAGGTGTTGATCAGGACCATCGTTACGGCAGGCAATTCAGCATCGAACTCTTCGAAGATCTCCTGAAACTTGGGGATGACCTGGACCATGATGAAGCCGACCACGCCGCCGGCAAATGAGATGACCACGCAAGGATAGATCATGGCCCCTCGAATCTTCCGCATGAGGCTCTGAGCTTTCTCCATGAACTCCGCGAGGCGCTGCAAGATGACGTCCAGCACACCGCCGGTCTCGCCGGCGGCGACCATGTTGACGTACAAGCGGTCAAAGGCCTTGGGGAACTTGGCCATGGCCTCGGAGAGCGTGGCCCCGCCCTCCACTTCGTCGGCCACGCCGCGGACGATGGCCTTGAGCAAGCCCGGTCGTTCCTGTTGTTCAAGGATTCGCAAGCTGCGGAGGATCGGCAATCCGGCATCCTGCAGCGTCGACAATTGGCGGGTGAACTGCACCATTTTCTTCCGCGGCACGCCGCCAATCGACAACGGCATGGAGGCCTTTTTCTTGCCGGTAGCGGCCTTCTTCTTGCCACCCTTCTCCCGAATACGGGTGGGGAAGTAGCCGAGGGTGCGGATTTTGGTAAGCGCGTCCTCGGTCGAGGCAGCGTCAATCTCTTCTTTGACTTCCTGTCCCGCCTGATTCATGGCTTCATATTGGAAGGTTGGCATATGCGGTCCGTCCTATCCGCGGGCAGGTGCGCTCGGCACCCGGCCTACAGCCCGTGCAAACGCTCGTGGGCCCCGCCGCTGTGATTCCAGAGGCTAAGTCTCCTCGAATATCGTTTCCTTGGCCACTTCCTCGATGGTCGTGTGCCCGTCGAAAATCGCCAGTAGCCCGCCCTGGCTCAGCGTCCTCATGCCCTCCTTGATGGCCTGCTGCCGGATGATGTTGGTCGAAGCGTGTCGCATGATCAACTCGGACAATTCGTCGCTCAGGATCATGATCTCAAATATGCCCAGTCGCCCTCGATAGCCGGTATGGTTGCAATAGTCGCAACCCTTGCCGTAGTACAGCATCTTTCCCTCAATGTCCGCCGGCGTAAGGTCAAGCTCCATCAGGAGTTCTTCCGTGGGCGTGAACTCCTCCTTGCAATAAGTGCAGATCCGGCGAACCAACCTCTGGGCCACAATGGCCTCGAGCGTGGCCGTTATCAGGAACGGCTCCAGACCGAGATCCATTAGACGCGCAATCGCCGACGGCGCGTCATTCGTATGAAGGGTGCTGAAGACTAAGTGTCCGGTCAAGGAAGCCTGAACCGCAATTTGAGCGGTTTCCAGGTCGCGGATCTCACCAATAAGGATGATGTCCGGATCCTGCCGCAGAAAGCTGCGGAGGCATCGGGCGAACGTAAGTCCAATGTCCGGATTGACTTGGCACTGAACCAGGCCGTCAATATCGTACTCCACGGGGTCTTCCGCGGTGAGAATCTTGACTTCCGGGCTGTTGAGCGTGTTCAGGGCTGCGTAGAGGGTGGTGGTCTTACCGGACCCGGTGGGCCCCGTATTCACGATGATCCCGTTGGGCTTCTTGATGAGCCGGCGGAAGACGGCCTGATCGTCGGCCCGGAGACCCAGTTTTTCGATGTCCAGGGAGACATTGCCGCGATCGAGCACACGCAGCACCACGCTCTCACCGTGCATGGTCGGCAAGACACTGACCCGCAAATCGATGGGGTTGCCGGCCATGGTCAATGCGATTCGACCGTCCTGGGGCAGACGCCGCTCCGCAATGTCCAGATTGGCCATCACCTTGATGCGCGAGGTCAGCGCCGTGGCGATGTGCTTGCCCGGCGCCACCATGTCGTAGAGCACGCCGTCGATTCGATAGCGCATCTTGAATTCATCTTCAAAAGGCTCGAAGTGAATGTCAGAAGCCTTGTCCTTGATGGCCTGGAACAGCACCAGATTGAGCAACCGGATGACCGGAGTCGAATCCATCATTTCTCGGAGATCGTCCAGGTCGATCGAGGTGCCGCGCCCTTCAAGCTCCTTGAAGCGATCGTCCGCAGCGAGCTCCTCGATTAAGCCGCTGATGGACTGGACGGCATCTTCGGGATAATAGCGATTCAACGCACTCTCGATATGCTCCCGGTTGCTGATCTGGGCGCTGACCTTCATTCCCAGCAGCGTCTGGAGGTCGTCGGTGGCCTGGAAATTGTCCGGACTGGCGATCGCGATCGAGAGGGTATTCGTGGACTCCTCATATTCGACTGGGATCACTTTGTAGGTGTGGGCCATTTGAGCGGACAACATGGCGATCGCTTCCGGCTCCACATCGATGCGCGAGAGATCGACCGGCTTCATTCCAACCTGAGAGGCCAGGGCGACGTGAAGATCTTCCTCACTGATATAACCCAGCTCGACCAGGATTTGTCCGACCGGGCCTCTCTTTTTCTTTTGGATTTCGAGCGCTTCGGCAACCTGGGCGCGGTTGACGCGCCGCATCTTGATCAAGATGCGACCCACCTGCCGGCCTTTGAGTTGGCTGATGGGGGGCAAGTTCAGTGTGTCTGCCATTCAACTCACTCCAGCATGATCAACCAATGAAACTCGGCCATTGGCATCGTGATCATCCCTGCCTCTACGACGTCCGCAGAATGCGATCCTCTTCATCCCCTTTGACATCTTGATCCAGCAACTGCTCGTGCCGCTGATGGCGATCGACCTTGTCCTGCATCTCGCCGGAGTTAATGGCCTTGTCGATCGCTTCTTCGGCTGCGATCGCGCCGTCCGAGAACAACTGCCACAAGTGATCGTCCAAAAGCTGCATGCCGAACTTCTTGCCGGTCTGGATGCTTGAATTCAGGCGGTAGACTTTGTTCTCGCGGATCAAGTTGGCGATGGCCGCCGTCACCACCATGAACTCGTAGGCCGCCACTCGGCCCTTATCAACACGAGGGCAGAGGGCCTGCGACAGGACGGCAATCAGCGCGATGGACAACTGTACGCGGATTTGCTCCTGCTGATGCGTGGGGAACGCATCGATCAGGCGGTTCACGGTCCCCTGGCAACCGGTCGTGTGCAGCGTTCCGAACACCAAGTGGCCTGTTTCCGCAGCCGTAACGGCGGCCTCCATGGTCTCCAAATCACGCAACTCGCCGACCAGGATCACGTCCGGGTCCATGCGGAGCACGCGCCGCAGCGCCTCCCCGAAACTCGGCACATCCGTGCCGACTTCGCGCTGGTTCACCACCGACATTTTGTGTGTATGGTAGTACTCAATGGGGTCTTCGACGGTGATGATATGGCGGTCGAATTTTTCGTTGATGTAGTTGATCATCGCGGCCAGCGTGGTCGTCTTGCCCGATCCGGTCGGGCCCGTGACCAGGAACAACCCGCGCGGACGACGGCACAGGGCCTTGCAGATCTTGGGCAAACCGATCTCCTCGAGCGACATGAGCTTGGTTGGAATCAGCCGCAGGACCAGCGAGATATTCCCTTTTTGCCGAAAAACCGACACTCGAAATCGCCCGGCATCGCCGAAGGCAAATCCGAAGTCCGTGCCGCCTTCTTCCTGAATCTCCTGCTGGTTGCGCTCGGGCGTGATGGCCTTCATGAGCGCCACCGTGTCATCAGGCTCCAGCACTTTGGTTTGCAGTGTCTTTAGCCCACCGTCCAGCCGAATCGTGGGCGAGCGCCCCACCGACAGGTGCAGATCGGACGCATTGCGCTTGATGACGGTCTCAAGCAGGCGGTCAATATGAATGGTTGCCACGGCACTTGCCCTCGATTTTGTCAATGGGTCGGCCCATCCCTGGCCCACACATCAACTCACCCAAATCTTTCTCACCGGTGAAACGATCGTGGTCCAGATCAGTCCACATCGGTCACCTCCGCCAGCCCTTCCACCTGGGCGACGCGGGCGATCTCCTCCAGAGTCGTCATCCCCTTGAGGATTTTCAGTTTGCCGTCCTCAAGGAGCGTGCGCATGCCGCTCGCGCGGGCCGCTTTGCGAAGCGGTGCAGCGCCGGAGCGGTTGAACGCGAGTTCTCGGATCTCATTATTCATGATCAGCATCTCGAAAATCCCGATCCGGCCCCTGTAGCCGGTACCCCCGCAGCGCTTACAACCTTTCCCTTGATACAAGGGACGCCCCTCCAGATCACTCTTCTCGAAACCCAGCAGCTTCATTTGGCTCAGAGTGGGCTCCGGAGCTTCTACTTTGCATTCCTCGCAAATGGTCCGGATCAAACGCTGGGCCATGATGGCCTGGATCGCACTGGCGACAAGAAACGGCTTGATGCCCATGTCGATCAGCCGCGTAACCGCCGACGGAGCGTCATTGGTGTGCAGCGTGCTGAAAACCAAG
>JACZTW010000232.1 GCA_022573485.1 Planctomycetota bacterium | reverse complement strand
TGGCGAACTGCCCCCCATCAAGAAATCGGCAGAGGAATAGGCGTCGCACATCCACGAACAAGGGGGCAGGAGCCGTTTCTGTCTTGTCCCCTCTTCCTTCTCCAACTTCGCCAACTGACCACTGCTCGTCTTGATCGCTTGATGCCCGCTCTTTCATCGAGCGCCGGGCAAGTTATACAGGTGGGCGCGTCCTGCACGGACATGGTGTGCGCGGGCCGATGCGTGAACAGTCGATCGTGAAGCGTGAAGCGTAAGGCGGTGGAAATGTCGAATCGTCCAGAATTCACAGTACAAATATGGAAGGGGCGAGGGGTTGAGGATTCAAAGGTTGAGGGAGGGAAAAACTGCTGCAAAGTTCTTTGGCCGAACAAAGCCATTTTGCACTTAACACGAAGGCCAGTATGCGGATGGCGTCGATTCAGGGCAGGGTCGGTTGGGGTTGGGCGCAGGCTGTCTGGGTTTCGAGCTGCAACAAGCGCCGGCGGTTGTGAAGCCATCGCGAGGGTCGGTTGGAACTGTGGAAGTATGTCGTTATCATTTTGGGGTGTCGATCGGGGGTGCGGCGGTGGCGTTGTCTCGTCGGCGTCGCGTGTGGGTGCCGGGATGCGGACCGGGCGCTGGCGCTTCCGGCTCTGATGGGTGGCATCGGGCTTGTTATGCGAAGTAAACTGAACATCATTGCGTGGGTCGCGTGCTTCGGGTGCATCCTTGCATGGGGGTGTGATCGCGGCTCGTCGAAGAACAATAAGGCGAAAGGTGGGCGCGGCTCGGACTCGGCGGTGGAAATCGTCTGGGCGCCCGACGCCAAGTGCAAAAACCAGGAAGTCAACGACTTCGTCGCCAAAGCGCTGACCGTGTGCGCCGAAGGCGACTACGAAGAATACCGGCTGCTGTGGAGTCTGGATCACCAGCCGACGAACCGTAAACGCTTCATGCAACTCCGCGATGCCACGAAGCAAGTCCAAGTCAAGACCATCCGGCGATTGCAATTTCGGCTTCCAGACGGCAGCTTGAAAGGCTTGGACACGCCGGTTTACGTCCTGCACGCGTTCGTCGCGCTGAAAGAAGAGGCAAAACAGCGCTCCGAGCGCCTGAAAGATCGTGATTTGATCCTGCAGATTGTCCGCCGCAACAACGCGTGGTGCTTCATTCCCGCCGCCAAGGAAGTCAAGAAGTCTCTCCTGGCCGGTGATTCCGGCGGGCCGCCGGTCGGGCCGCCCGATGCCGTACCGACTCAGCCTGCCCCCAGCGGCGGAAACGATTGATTGAGCCCATCGGGCCCGCCCTGCCGACACGGAACGTATGGACACACCGAAGCCGATACCGCGTGCAGACTCTGATGAAAGCAGCAGTAGCGGTCGGCCTCCGTGCCGACCGCCGGCCGGCAGAGACGCCGGCCGCTACCGCGCCTCGCTCAAGCCGCTGGTCGCCATGCGCCTGGCGGTCACCGGTGCTATGATGGGCCTCGCCAACCTTGTGCCGGGCGTCAGCGGTGGGACGATGGTGTTGGTGATGGGCTTCTACGACGAATTCGTCAGCAGCATCGCCGATGCTACCCGGCTCCGCTTCACCAAGCGGAATGGAATCTTTCTGGCAATTCTCTTCGGCGTGGCGGCGCTCAGCTTTGTGTCGTGCGCCGGGCTCATGCACCGGCTGGTCGCCCACGAGAAAGCGGCGATGTATTCGCTGTTCGTCGGCTTGACGCTCGGCGGAGCGCCGCTGATGTATCGCATGACCAAGCCGCTGAACGCAAAGTCGATGGCCCTCGTGCTTGTCGGCTTTCTGATAATGATCGGCATCGCGGCGACCAAGTCCGACACGCCGACCGCAACCGACCGATCGCCCGAGACCGGTGAGATCCACATCGAGGCTGCCTACGGCTTGGATCTGTTGGCCGGAGTGCTGAGTGTGTCTGCCATGATGCTTCCGGGCATCAGCGGAGCCTACATGCTGCTGGTGATCGGGCGGTATGAAGCCATCCTGGCGGCGATCGCAGCCGCTCGGCGGTGGGCGTTTTCGGGCGGTAGCGAAGGGGACTTGGCCTGGCTGGGGATCGTGATCCCCGTGGCGATCGGCGTGATCGTCGGTGTGGTGGCCCTGAGCAACCTGCTCAAATGGCTGCTGCGCCGCCACCAGAAGCCGACGCTGGGCTTCCTGATGGGCGTGCTGCTGGGTTCGGTGGTCGGCATTTGGCCCTTCCGGGGCGAAACGACCGGCTCGGCGTACCTGGCCGGCGGCGTGTTGGCTGCGATTGGCTTCGCCGTCACCTTCGGACTGTCGCGGCGTACTGTGTCGGGCACAGCTTGAAGAATTCGAGAAGTGCAGCCTGGGGCATGGGCGGAATTGTGGTGTACAATTCAGACACAATGACCCAGGCACAGAAAGAGGTACTCCTCAAGGCGGCACGCACCACCGTGGCAGCCGCGGTCCAGGGCGAAGCACCTCCGGAACTCGCCGTGAAGATGGAGGGCATGGAATACGGCGGAATGTTCGTCACGCTTCGCCAGGGTGGCCGGTTGCGGGGCTGCATGGGCAGCTTCTCCCCGGAGCCAGACATGCTGGCCACACTGCAACAAGTCGCGGTCTCCGCGAGTCACGATCCTCGTTTCAGCGGTCGGCCGATCACGCCGGCCGATCTGCCGGGCATTGAGATTGAAATATCGGTCCTGAGCGAGCCGGAGGAGACAGACGATCCGCTCTCACTGGAACTCGGCAGGCATGGCCTCCTGATTGAGAACCCAGCCGGCCGGGGCTGCTTCCTGCCTCAAGTGGCGACGGAGTTCGGCTGGAGCAAAGAGCAGTTTCTGGCGCGGTGCTGCAGCGAAAAGGCGGGCCTGCACGCCGAAGCGTGGAAACAGCCCGAGACGCGAGTCTTGCTGTTCACGGTCGAGTTGATCTCGGAATGTTAGTCACCGCCCGGTGAAGAGCAGCCAATAACTGTAATTCATTGTGTCGCAATCTGTTATGGTTGCCGTGAGAGTTTTCAAATCAATTGCACGCCCCGTGACGGCCTGATGACAGGATTTAGGCGTGACAAGACTGGCGTACGCGCTTATGATAAAGTATACTTCGGTGGCTGAAACCTCTGTGGTTTCTGAGTCCTTTCCCAGTTATCGTCAATCTCCCGAGAGATACACTTGGCCAACCGTTCGTCTTGGTAGTCCTCGAAAGCGCGAGCAAGGGATCCCCACTGCATCTGGCAGGATCAGGAACCCGCGAGTCGCGACGTAGTTGGAATCGACGAACCAGGCTCGCCGAGTTTGGGAGCCGAGAGTGAACTACGCCAAGCCGGTGATTGGCCTTGCGGGCGGGATTGCGTCGGGCAAATCGCGGGTGGCCGACATCCTTGCCGAGCTTGGCGCCGGCGTTATCGATGCTGACAAACTGACTCATGAGGTCTTGCACTCGGATGAGGTTCGGCGGCAGATACAGAAGTGGTGGGGGCCAGATACCTATGATGAAGCGGGGCTGCTGGATCGCCGGAAGCTTGCGGAAATCGTCTTCAACGATCCGGCGAAAAGGAAGAAGCTCGAAGGGCTGACGCATCCTCGAGTGAACGAACTGCGTGATCAACGTATGAACGAATTGAAGGCGGACGAGCGCATTCACGCAATTGTGCTTGATATTCCATTATTATTTGAGGTGGGGCAGAACGCTCTTTGTGATCAAGTGATTTTTGTGGAGGTCGATGAAAACGCGCGAATCCAGCGGGCCTCGGAGCAGCGTGGGTGGGACGCGGCTGAGTTGCGGCGCCGCGAAAATCTTCAAACACCGCTGGACATCAAGCGTGAGAGATCCGATCATGTTGTGGAGAACAAATCCGACATCAACACGCTCCGCGAGAGTGTAGCGAGCGTTTATCACCAGATCGTAAGCCCCGAGTAAAGCAGCAATGGAGTTCGTATCGTTGGACGACAACCTGCGAATTCAGTAACCGAGAGAATTCATCGTGAGTGCGACACACTCACAGACTTCCTGGAGGAAACATCGAAATGGCCAAGAAGACTCAAGAATCAGGCCAGCAATCAGGGAAAAACAGCAAAGGCACGCGGGCGAAAGCGAAGTCCAGATCGACTCGATCTTCGGGTCCGCCCGAGGGCGCCGCGACGGCGACGGCCGATCCGGAAGAGCTCGCGCCGAACGCCACAAACACCGACACCGACACCGCCAGCGCCAGCGCCAGCGCCAGCCTGGATGACGAAACACATGCCAAGTACGAGCAAGTGAAGCGCGGCGAACTGCACATCACCGATCTGCAGAAGATGACCGTGGCCGAACTGCAGGAAATCTCCAAGAAGGAAGATATCGAAGAATCTGCCGGCCTGAAGAAACAGGACCTCATCTTCCAGATTCTCAAGAAGCGCATCCAGCAAAACGGGCTCATGTATGGCGAGGGCGTGCTGGAGATTCTGCCGGACGGTTTCGGCTTCTTGCGCAGTCCCGAGTACCATTACCTGCCCTGCCCGGACGACATTTACATCAGCCCGTCGCAGATTCGGCGCTTTGGCCTGCAAAACGGCCACATCGTCGCCGGGCAGATTCGGCCGCCCAAGGAATCCGAGCGTTATTTCGCATTGTTGCGTGTCGAGGCCATCAACTTTGAAGATCCCGAGGCGGTCACGCAGAAGGCCAACTTCGCAGACTTGACCCCGCTGCATCCCGACCAACGACTCTTACTGGAAACCACTCCCGAAGAGTTGAACATGCGCATCGTGGACCTGACCACGCCGATCGGCAAAGGCCAGCGCATGTTGATCGTGGCCCCGCCGCGCACGGGTAAAACCGTACTGCTGCAGAAGATGGCCAACGCGATCTCGACC
The DNA here is from genome assembly GCA_022573485.1 of Planctomycetota bacterium. Classification (GTDB taxonomy): domain Bacteria; phylum Planctomycetota; class Phycisphaerae; order UBA1845; family CAIVHJ01; genus JACZTW01. The sequence continues at coordinate 1,442 of JACZTW010000232.1, read as the reverse complement.
AATCATCCGGAAGTGTTCTTGATCATCCTGCTCATCGACGAGCGACCCGAAGAAGTCACCGAGATGGAGCGCGCCACCAAGGCTGAGGTCATCAGTTCGACCTTTGACGAACCCGCATCTCGGCATGTCCAGGTTGCGGAGATGGTCATTGAGAAAGCCAAGCGCATGGTCGAGTTCGGCCGGGATGTGGTCATTCTGCTGGACTCCATCACGCGGCTTGCCCGAGCGTACAACACCGAAGTGCCCCACTCCGGCAAGATTCTCTCCGGTGGTGTCGATGCCAACGCCCTGCAAAAACCGAAGCGGTTCTTCGGGGCTGCCCGCAATATCGAGGAAGGCGGATCACTGACCATCATCGGTACCGCGCTCGTCGATACTGGCTCCAAGATGGATGAAGTCATCTTCGAGGAGTTCAAGGGCACGGGCAACAGCGAACTGCACCTCGATCGGCGTCTGGTTGAGCGCCGCATCTGGCCGGCCATCGACATTCCCGCATCGGGCACCCGCAAGGAAGAACTAATTTTGGAAGAAAAGGAACTTGAGCTGGTCTTCAAGCTCCGCCGCGTGTTGTCCGACATGAGCGTGGTGGAAGCGGTTGAGTTGCTGCGGGCTCGGCTGGCCAAGGTGCGCTCCAACGCAGAATTCCTCATGACTATGAATCTCGCTTGAGGTGGATTGAGGAGCCATCGCCACGCGGAGAATCAGTCACCGGCGCTGCGCCGTTACTCTCCCGCGCCGGCGCTGCTTGATTCGCTGACGACCCCTTGGGCTTCCACTTTCCGCAGTAATTCGTAGCCGATTGCCTCACCGCGGGGACTTTGTTGACATCCGGCGGAGATGTCATAAATTAGGGTGGCATTGACGAAAAACTTGATCCCCGATAGCTCAATTGGTAGAGCGAGTCCCGGCGCGCCGGGATTAACCGCTAGGTCGATTTGCTTTGGGGCGCTGACAAGAAACCTAGTCCCCGATAGCTCAATTGGTAGAGCGAGCGGCTGTTAACCGCTAGGTCGTAGGTTCGAGTCCTACTCGGGGAGTTTGCCCTTTCACGTCTACATCCTGCAGAACCACGTTGGCAAGTTCTACACCGGCCATACGGATGATCTGACCCGGCGACTCGGTGAACACAACTCTGCCGATGGTCCCCTGACCAAGTACACACTCAAGAACGGACCGTGGAGGTTGGTTTGGTCTGAGCAGCATACGACCCGCTCCGAGGCGATCGGTCGGGAAAGACAAATCAAGGCCATGAAATCGGCACGGTGGATCCGCGAGGAGTTGCTCAATTGGTAGAGCGAGTCCCGGCGCGCCGGGATTAACCGCTAGGTCGTAGGTTCGAGTCCTACTCGGGGAGTTTGCCCTTTCACGTCTACATCCTGCAGAACCACGTTGGCAAGTTCTACACCGGCCATACGGATGATCTGACCCGGCGACTCGGTGAA
>JACZTW010000231.1 GCA_022573485.1 Planctomycetota bacterium | reverse complement strand
CATGAAGTAATAGCGTCTCCGCTTATGTGGCCACAATTCGAATAGCATCTTTATAACGCTCGTCACCCATTGCCTCTAGCGTGGATCGTCAATTGACTACCGGCGCAGGAATGGCCCCCTCCTGGTCAGTCGATGAATGATTTGACGCGTTCGATTAGTCTTCTTGGTGCGTCCGAGAGTTTTCGTCGAGCCTTGATACAGTATGCAATCGGGCTATTAAGGAGTAACTCTCTGTACTGTTCTTCGTTCGCATGACGTTGCTTCATGATTTCGAGTGAGATTCTGCCAATCGCCATAATCGTACTGGGGATGGCAACGGCCTCTAACGGAACCTTCAAGACAGATGCCGCGATTGCTGGTAAGCACGTAATTATCAAGTTCTTTTCTGAGATTATCGCTGAAAGCGCGGCTGCACGCATCTTTAGTCCCCACGATTTAGCGACGCTTTCATAGTGCTCCATGGCCTCAAGCAAGTCATCCTCGATCTCCTGCTTGGACTTGCCCTTCTGGTCTTCAGTCAGAAACCGAATCAAGCGCCTTAACTTACGCTGGGAGTCGACGTCCTCCCGAAAGGACAGAAGCTGATGCCATGAAGCTCTGCTAGCATCAACAAAACGGAAATTGTGAAGTGTAAGGGAGTAGTTGCTATCGAGAGGCGAAGTTGACGCTGAATACGTTGCTGGCGGCCACACGGTTGGCAAGCCTAGTAGGCCATTATTTTGGAGGAAAGATCTTGCTTCAAGGAGCCAATCCGAGAACGTCAGCGACCCCTGACCCTGGGTAAGCTCTATTAAGTAAAGACCCCAGAGCCCTGTACCGACCCCCTTTGAATTGGGATCGCGTAGGCGCGGTGGTAGTAGCTGGTTGGCGACAGTAGGGTGCCCGCCCAACGAACCAAATGGCATGTTTCGCTGGATCTCGTTGGTCAGGTCTGAAAATCTAATCATCGGGACAACATGCTTAAAATAAAGCGAGGCGTTTTTTGCATCGCCGAAATCCAGCACGGTGTCCGGGAAGGTTGTTGTGCTCATAATCTATTTACCCACATCGGTCGGCAAGGCATTGCCTGACATATCCCAAATGGCATGGTTGCCCCGTCACACTAACAAACATTGTACCTTCACGGCCCAGCAAATTCCAAGCAGTCAGGCCGTCAGGCTGCTGCGCGGCTCCAATGAGGCCGAAACGGCCTCGACAGCAAGTCATGGAACGCCCAATTCGGCGGGGAGGCACTGACGGTCGGGTGTGGCACTGCTGTTGCGTAGGCTGTTCGGGGGACGCAATACTTACCTCACGTGGGGCGCGGTGACATGGGCGAGTACGCTCACCCGTGCTCGCATTGAGACAAGCGCTGGAACGCGACCGGCATGTTCCGGCGTGGCGGATGCCGCAACGCCGGTGTGCCCGCAGGCTGGTGCAATGCGGGCCAGCGGGCGAAGCGGAGCATTGGGTCGAGGACCCGGCCTACCGATCCAGCTTCTTGACCATCACGGCCGTATTGACGCCGGCGTCTTCGACGAAGTATGTTCGCTCAATGGTATATCCGCGCCGGCGGTAGAACTCGATGGCCGGCGTGTTGGGCTCGAAGCATTCCAGCCGGGCGGTTTCATGCTCCTCGGCGATCCGGGCCTCAAACTCGTCCATCATTTGGGTGCCGAGCCCTTCGCCGCGGCGCTCCAGACGCACCCACAGAAGGTCGACGAAGTTGCCCTGCAGCACGCCGAAGGCAACCACAGTTCCCTGCGCATCCTCCGCTACCGTCATGTCCGGCAGCGTGCGGGCGACGTACTCGTCAGCCGCCGTGCCGTGCAGCCATGGATTGTCGTGCGTCATGTCGATGAAACTGCCGTAGGACTGCGGCAACGAGTCTTTGAACAGCTTGAGGATTTGCGGGATATCCGATTCGCGAGCTGGACGGGTGTGAATGGCGCTCATGCCGATCGGCTTGTGTCAAAACGAAAAAAGGGAAGGCCGCTTGTGGCAGCCTTCCCTCTTTAGTTGGTTTGTACGGTTCGGTTAGCGGCCGTAGCCGCCTCCTCCTCCTCCTCCGCCGCCATAGCCGCCGCGGCCACCGCCGCCGCTACGCGGTTCGCGGGGTCTGGCTTCGTTGACCGTGAGGGCGCGGCCGCCGTGATCCTGCCCATTCAGCGCGTCAATCGCTGCCTGCGCTTCCGAATCAGAGGACATCTCCACAAACCCGAACCCTTTGCTTCGGCCGGTCGAGCGGTCTTCGATGACCTGCGCGCTCTCGATCGTGCCATGCGCTGAGAACATTTGTTCCAAATCGGAACTGCTTACATCATAGCTCAGGTTCCCAACATACAACTTTTTGCCCATCTCTTTTCTCCTATCGATGGCGTCGTGACCCCATGCTTTTACTTTCAGGATCACAATTGAAAGTGGCCGCTGTTCCGGCCAAGAAGGTAGAAGCGAGATCTAGGCAATTCGATGCGGGACTTGCAAGACAAATTCCTCGTTCGGGCCTGGCTCGTCGATCCGACCGCAAGAAGTGTACCGCGCACTGCGGTGGGCGCACAAGGCATTTCATTAGATATGTCTAATTTGCTGCAGGTACCATCTCTTGATAGCACCGCTGCGGGCCGGATTGTCGACTCGAAAGGTGAAGGCCAAACCCGAGCAGACTGGGAGTGCGTTGGCCGCCAAGGATTTGCAGGAGCGTCGCTGGTGCTTTCGGCATTCTGTTCGTGCGTCCCGGGATGTGGTAGGTTGTCCTCTTCATGCCTACGGTATTTGTACCCCCGTTTGGGCAACGCTGCCTCGTTCGGCAGCGATCTCGCCACCCGGCCCGACGCCTTTGAGCTTGTGAATCATTTCGCTTGGAGCCTTCATCCGTAGGTCGAAGTTGGCAGTTTGGGCCGCTGCCGTAGAATGTCGCGGGCATTGCCCGATCGAGATTGCTGAGTCTGGAAGGATCGCAATTGCCTGCGGATTGATTCGAAGGAAGTACGAGTTGTCGCGCGTCAGAGTCAACACCGTTCAAGTCCGGCCATCGCGCCTGCCCGCTGAGTTTGAAGGCCTGCGCATTGCTCAGCTTAGTGACCTGCACCTTCGCCGGTGGAACGGTATTCTGGATGAAACGCGCCGGCGCTTGCTGGAACTCGATCCGGAACTGGTCGTGATCACCGGCGATATCGGCGATGCCGACGCCGAAGCGCAGAGGTCGGCCGATCTGGCGGCCCGGCTCTTGGAAGGCGTCCATCCGAGCCTGGGTTGCTTCGGCGTATTGGGAAACCACGACGATCCGCAACTTGCAGAGCAGCTCTCGGGCCATGTCCGCATGATGTCGAACGAGCACGCGGAATTGACTAAGGCTGGTGGCAGCATGATGATCGCCGGCGTTGACGGGCGGACACCGACGTCGGGCGACATTCCATCCGCGCTCTTGGGCATCAAGCCCGACTCTTTCATAATCCTGCTCGCGCATCACCCACCGCTGGTCTACCGCCTTCCGCCGAATCGCGTTGGCCTGATGCTGGCCGGCCATACCCACGCAGGCCAGATCCGCCTGCCGGTCATTGGGCCGTTGTGGCCGACTTTCGAGGGCATCCCACGGAAGTACTGCCGCGGCCTGCACGAAGTGAACGGCACATTCCTTCACGTCTCGGCCGGAGTGGGGTGCTCCTGGGCTGTGCCGTTTCGGATCGGCTGCCCGCCCGAGATCGCCTTGATCACGCTGACTGGAAGGTCTGCTGCAGTTCAGTGAGCCGTGATCGCGTACCTGGCGCGGCTCCGCGCCGTGTGCGCATGCGCGGTGTCCCGGACCGACCGCTTCCATTGGCGGTTCGGATAGCCCGCAGTTGTCTTTGCGGCGAAACATGCCTAGACTCATGGTGTCCGTCTGATCACACTCCACGAGCGCGGAGAATCTGCCTTGGATCGACTCCACACATTCACTGGTCCTCGTATGGCCGTTCTGATGATCGGGTGCCTTCTCGCGACCTACAGCGCCGAAGCCGGCGATCCGGACCCGGCCGGCCGACTCAAGCAGGCCATTGCCCTGTACGGTTCGCAGGACTACGCCGAGGCCAAAGCCCTGTTGAGCGAACTCGACGCGGCGGGACTGAGTGACTCTGCTCGCGCGCAGTTCGTGAAGTACCGCAACTTGACCGACGCTGCGATGGCGGGTGTGTCGGAGGCGCGCGACAAGTACAATCAGGCACGGGGCGCCGTCCGCAACCGTCAACTCGCGCAGGCCAAGAAGTTGCTCGCGGAGGTGATCGACAATGCTCATGTGCCGACGGATTTGAAGATCAGTGCCCGTGCGCGTCTGGCGCGGGTCGCACTTTTGGAACGGAAGCAGAGCCGGCAGCAGAGCCGCAACCCCGCGCCGAGTCCGCAGAACGCACCCGCTCGACTGCCTTCGCTGTTCACTGTCCATACCGATCCAATGGACCGCGCCCGAGAGTTCGTGCGGATGGGAACCGCCGCCGTTCGCCGCCGGGACTACTTCAAGGCTCAAGAGCACTTCAACGCGGCGGTCATGCTGGTGCCGGATGCGCCGTTGGAAGAGATTGTGGTCCGCGTGCCGCCGGGCATGAACGTCAATCACATGCCGGTTACCCAGGTCGAAGAAGTGCATCTCGGTGTGCCACGGCGGCGTGTCACGATGAACATGCAGTTCGGCGTCGGCCGGCTGATCGGCGTGCAGTCCTTTCAGTTCGCCGGCGGCCCGCAGAGCGGCGTGGGCGCGCCCGGGTTCGTGCAGTTGCCGAACATCTCGCGGACCCAAATCAAGACCACCGCCACCGCACCCGCCCCGAGCATCGGCGGCGGCAGGACCTTCACGTTCGTTCAGGACTACCTGGTCCTGTTCAAGCCGCTCCTGGACCCGCCCAAACCGCCCACTCCCTGATGTACAACGATCGCCCACTGGTGGACTCGCATCACAGTTCGATGCGTGTCTCCTCTTTCGCGTCTCTGATGCCTTTCTTGAACTCGACGACACTGCTGCCGATGGCGCGGGCCGCCTGCGGCAGCCGCCGCCCGAAGATCAAAAGTGCCACCGCCCCAATCATTATCCATTCCAGCCCGCCGGGCAGGCCCATGAATCCAAGTATTGATTCGACGTTCATTTCAAGCCTCTCTCTCTGCGCTCACAGACGCGCAGGTTCACGGTTTCGATCAACATTGCACGATCAAGACAGACGGTCACGCGCCGCGGCCCCTTCACATCATCCTCCGCAGGTCTGCACTCTTTCGCCCTCCGGCAAAGAGCCGGTCGAACTTGCTCTGCGGGATGGTCACTGCCACGACCTTTGAATTGTCGCCCGCGTGCGGCCGATCTCGGTTGGCCGCCGCGGCTGTAGCGTACAGACGATTCGCATTGTGCTTCTTTGCGGCGTTGGAAATCCGCCGTCCGCGTCCCGAGCGACGGTAGGCGATTGCGCCTCCGCCGCCACCCGCGACCGGATCGATCCCCGAGCAGCCGATCAGCTTGGTCAGCCCCGCGAGGGCCGAAAACTGCAAAAACGTTCTTCTCGTAAACGGGCTCATGTCCTTCTCCTCGTCGCGTAAGCGACGTTCGTTCTTAAAAAGGGGCGGGGAGAGACCTGACTGCTCTCCGTCGGTTCGTCCTTTCGGGACAGCCCGATCTCAAGGAAGGTCTTCGTGCCAGGGATCGACGGGCTAATCACTGCTCTCGACAGCCGTCCTCGCCGCTCTCTTCTTATGATCCCGCGTCGGCCGTTGGCCGATTTCTCCAGTGAGTCTCGCGATCCAGTCAGTTCGTCGATGCTCGATCGGCCTTGGCCGTCGGCTTCGCTTCTTCTGACATTCGATCGCACTCTCTGGATACCTTTCACGAGTTCACGTTTACCTTCCTCTACCGCATGTCGGCCTTCTTGATCTTCGGCGGACCGTGGTCCGTCCGTTCTCAAGTGCCTTACGTTTGGGGACAGAGCAAACAGTGTGCCAATTCCCACGGCGATCAACGACCCGCCGCGCCGACGCCGGAATGGCGGATGCGCGTTACCGCGGACACACAATGTGGGCAATCAGCGCCCAAACGCCGCGTTTCCCACTGGGCAATAGTGCGCGCCGCAGCCGGCCTCCGCGTGGACTTTGGATTTTGAACGTTTGGACCTCACCATTCTCTGCTCCCTGTTCCCTGTTCCCTTTTCCCTGTTCCTTCTTCCCTCTTCTTTCGTACTTCGCCCTTCGTCCTTTCCCCTTCCCTGCGCTCTTCTGCCCCATTTGCGGCAACGGCGACATTAACAACGTGTCCTCCAACGGCTTGCGACGAATTGGCTTTGTTTGGCCACTGAGCTTTCGCCG
>JACZTW010000013.1:19721-23856 GCA_022573485.1 Planctomycetota bacterium | reverse complement strand
AGGCACCAGCCCCGACGACAACGGCAACGGCATCCCTGAGGAGTGCGAGTGCGGCGACTGCCCGACCGACGTAGACGGCAGCGGCAATACCGGGGCGTTTGACTTAGCCAATCTGCTGGGTGCGTGGGGACCCGTTTCGCCCGACAGCGCCTGTCTCGATGCTGACAGCGACGGTTCGATCAACGCGTTTGACTTGGCCGTCCTACTCGGCGCATGGGGTCCGTGTCCGTAGTGTTGATCGTACGAGCGTCGCGCAATGGCGAGTGTGCGGCTGGCGGCGCTGTTCAACGTGATATTCGACGAGACGAAAGAGTTGCCGTTCTAGGGACCGCTGATGGCGTCGGATGAGCTTCAAACCCATGCCGTCGGCTGGAAGTGGGCAACACTTACCGTCCGGTGGGTGCTGGGTCTTATCTTTTTGATGGCCGGTTGGTGGAAGTGCTTCTCGCTCACGCCGCTTGGGCACGCCCAGCGGTTTTTTCTCGATAGCTTCAAGGACACCTGGATTCCTGAATGGCTTCTCTACGCCTTCGGTCTGTCGATCCCGGTAATTGAGCTGTTGGCCGGTGCGTTGATCTGCCTGGGCTTTAGAAAGCGAGAAGCCTACATCGCCCTCGGTGCCATCATGGTGGTTGTGACCTATGGGCACCTTCTACTCGAACCGCTGTTTAGCACGACCGGGCACATTTTTCCTCGGTTGGTCCTGCTGGTGTTCGTCTGGGTTGCGCCGCCACAGTACGACGTTTTTTCCCTCGACTGGTGGCTCGAACGACGGCGGCGGCCCCCGAGCAGTCCATGAACAGCCATTTCTCACGAGCCTTTGCCTCGGGTCCGGCAACGGATAGGATACGCTCTTATGCTGGCATACTCGCTTTGGGAATCAATTTTCCGCATACCTCAGCTCCCAATCATCATGGGCTGCTTAATTCCAATCACAGCGATCATTGGCAGCTTTTGGTACAAGGCACAGAAAAACAAACATGACCACGATCTGAAGCGAACAATGTTGGAGCGTGGGATGTCTGCTGAGGAGATCGAGCGGGTCATTTCTGCCGGGGTGCAGGACGACGAGAAATAGCCACGGGCAACGAAAATCAGAAATCCCAAAAAACACGCGAGCCCCTTTTTCAAAAAAACTCTGATCGTCGATCAATGTTCGTGATTACAGGCCATCGGTCGTTGAAACAAACTCTTCCCCACATTCAGGGCACCGATCCTTCGATCCTCGCAGGTCGTATCCGCATTGCAGGCACAGTCCGAGCTTCTCACGTTTGCGACGGCGGAAATGGAGGATCGGGCGAAAGGACATACCAAGGACCAATACAAAAAACGTAGCCGGCATCCACAAAGGAAGCAGTAGGACTATGGGGGGCGAGTTGAAAACCGGCTTGTAAAGGGTCCTAAAGTCGGTGAATCCGCTGAGATTCCATTGTTCTTTCTGTAGCCGGGAGCCCGCCGGCCAAGGATCACGGCTGGGGTCATTTCCAAAACCAAGAGTAATGCCTCGCTGCCAACAAAGTGCTCCAGCTCGGAATGAAACGGTTGCAGATCGACCAGGCTTGCCGTACCACAAATTGAAATAACTCACGCCCCACGCCCCCACGCTGAGCAGCAGGCCGATGAGGGAGAGGATTGTCAGGGTCTTGCGGATCATCGCTCATAGATCATATTCCAAGCCCGTCGATCGTCGAACAAAATCCCGCCCGGCGTGGTACAATGCTTCCAAAGCGTATCCTTCAAATGAAATGGCGTAATACAATGACGGCTTGCATCGTCGCGCTGAATCGGGTACCCCACACCTGAACACGAGAGCCACGCTCCCTTGCAATGCAAGAACCGTCGTTGTCGGCCGAGGGCAGCAGTTATTTACGTGCGGCCTGGTTTCGTTGGCGCCGCGCTTCGAAGAGGCAGACGCCGGTCGCGACGGAAACGTTGAGGCACTCGACAGCGCCGGCCATGGGAATGCGCACGAACTCGTCGCATCGTTCACGAGTGAGACGGCGCAATCCGGACCCTTCGAAACCCATGACGACGGCGAGCGCGCCGGTCAGGTCGGCGTCGTAGAGTGTCCCCTTGGCTCCGTCGGCAGTGCCGATGATTCGGATGCCATCGCCTTGCAACTGATCGAGCGTGCGTGCCAGGTTGGTGACCTGGACGAAGGGTACATGCTCGGCCGCCCCCGCGGCGATGCGGCGAACGGTGTCGGTCAGCGAAACGGCACGGTTCTTCGGCGCAATGACGGCGTGCACGCCGGCTGCGTCGGCAGTGCGAAGGCAAGCACCGAGGTTGTGCGGATCCTGCACGCGGTCGAGAACCAGTAGAAACGGCGTCGAGACCTTTTCCAGCAGCGCATACAGATCATCCTCGCTCTGCGCGGTTGCCGGGGCAGAATAATCGACGTGTTTGGTCGCCATCGGCGATCGCGATTTTTTGCGTCGGCCCAAGTTTCAGCCCTCGGTTGATGCCGCTAGCGCTCCGTCAAGCGCGAATCTAGGAGTCCATGATAACAGCAACTTTGGATCAAATCCCTCAGCTAAGAGGATTGTCACGGTCTTGCGGATAATCGCTCATAAATCATATCCCGTCATGCGGCGGACGGCGAACAAAACACCGCAACCGCCGTCCGGGAGAGAACAAACGAACGACGGTCGCGGTGCGAAGCTCACCGCCCGGCGTGAAATGGAAACGCCGAACGACGATCAAAAAACCGCGATCAACACGCGCCGAGGTTGGTGACACACCGGCGCACGCTGACATGCGCCTGCGGCCGGCACGGGGGCCGGCCGATGAGTTTCCGGCCATTTTGACAGGAGCACCGGATGGGTAACAGGAGAAAAGAAGCACTTCGTGTTGAGTTTGATGGCAGAATCAAGCTCAAGTTACCTGAGCAAAGATCACGAGTGACGCGGGCTTCGGAAACTGCTCAGCCGATATGATCGTGGCGATAATGACTATCTGTCGGCCATGGTGACCAGCGGCGTACCCGCGGACTTACTGATCATCCTGATACCTGCGCCATCGTCCTCGATCGGAGGCATGGGCACAGGACAGCATACGATCAACATATAATCATCCGCGTGAATCCCTGCTTGATTCGTACGGTCGCTTGGGGAAGAAGCCGGGGGCGTGGAGGCAGAGCCCCACACGAGATCGTGGGAATGGCGATCGCGGCCGGGGCATCCGCTTGTACTCAGGTTGTTGCCCTCTGCTCCACAGAAGGTATGCTCGGCTCACCAATGGGCCCGATTCGGGTATCTTGAACGGGACAAAGCTCGACGATGCGGCTGAGTGGAGGTGATCTGGGAAATCTCGCATGGATTCATTTCTCGCGCATTTCGTGCACCAAATCGACCCTGTGCTGTTGGAATTCCGCGGGGTCAAGCTGTGGTACTACGGCTTGGCCTACGCCATTGGATTCCTGGGAATCCACGCCTGGTTTCGGCACAAACGAGAGAAACTCACCTTAGGGGCGGGCCAAGTATACGATTTGAGCATTCTGTTTGCGGCGGGCGTTTTGGCGTTCGGCCGCGCATTTGAGATCGTGGTTTATGAATGGTCATACTACGCAGAAAACCCGTCACAGCTGCTGAGTTATTGGCGCGGAGGAATGGCATCACATGGGGTGCTGCTGGGCGCTGTGGTGGGAAGCTGGTTCTTCTGCCGCTTACGGGGTCGGCGATTTCTCACAATCGTGGATGAAATCGTTATCCCGGGAGCGTTCTTGCTGGCCTTGGGTCGAATCGGCAACTTTGTCAACGGACAAATATATGGCAGCACCACCGACGTGTGGTGGGCCGTGAAGTTCGCCGATGCCGAGGGATTCAGACACCCGGTGACGCTGTATGAGTCCCTGAAGAATCTCGCAATCATCCCGATCCTACTTGTTGTAAGGAGAAGATTCCCTTCCGGTAGTGGGGTACCTCTAGCGCATTTTGTCTTCTGGTATGGTTTCCTACGACTGTTCACGGATTCCTTCCGAGAGTATGGCACGACCTTTCTACGCGTGGGTACGGGTCAATATTTCAACATGCTCATGGCCGCGTTTGGAATTGCTTTGATCATTTGGTACTCCCGGGCGTATCGAAGCTCCACAAGTGCTGGAGTGAGAGGAGAGCCTCTGCGCCCGGTGGTAGAG
>JACZTW010000013.1:0-19691 GCA_022573485.1 Planctomycetota bacterium | reverse complement strand
CTCAGAAAGCAGAGCCAGGCTGTGGGTGAAAAGGATGGTCTTTATCGCCCTTCTACTTCTGTCCCTAACCATCCCCAGCGGTTGGACGCAGGGCGTGCTCAAACAACTTCGAGAGCAGAGAAGTCCACAAGCGACCCTGAACCGCTCCACCCAAACCCCTCTTGGTGCGACCTGCGCAGTATCCCGTCACTTCTGGACGGACGCCGCCGACCTTGACCTACAAGTCGTCGTCTTCACCCAAGCGAACAATCGCTGCAGAGTGGCTGGGGGCGACCTTTGACGTTGTCGTCGCCGGAAGCGTACACTTTGCACTTGATCTTGTGCAATAAGTGTCCGAACTCGCTCGCAGGTTCTTAGCACGCCCAAGAAAGGTAGATCGCTTTGAACGAGCAACGCACGCACCCGCTTCGAGGGCTCCTAGTCGCGCAGTTCTTCGGCGCGTTCAACGACAACGCGTGGAAGCTGTTCGTTGCACTGCTGGCGATCCATTCGATCACGACCGTGGTGGGCGAATCAGGCCCCGCCTTTGAGGCTGCCTCTCAACGGCAAACGATGATCGCGTTCGGGGTGTTCACCCTGCCGTTGATTCTCTTCTCGCTTCCCGCCGGCATGCTCGCAGATCGGCTGAGCAAGCGTTCCGTCATTCTGGCCATGAAGGCGGCTGAGATCGGGCTCATGGCCGCCGGCACGGTGGCGCTCTTCATGGACCCGTCAGGGACGACGCTTCCTCTGATCGTCCTTGGGCTCATGGGCGTGCAGAGTGCGCTGTTCAGTCCGGCCAAGTTCGGTATCTTGCCGGAGATCCTGCCCCACGAACGCCTGTCCGTAGGCAACGCTCACATGGCGATGTGGACCCTGCTGGCGATTATTGCAGGGAGTGCCGCAGGCGGCACGCTCCTCGACTGGGCGGGCGAACAGATCTGGGTCGTGGGGCTTCTACTCACCACGTTTGCAGGGATCGGGCTGCTGGCCGCACGGAGTATCCCGCGCGTTCCCCCGGCGCGCTCGGAGGGAGGCGTCGCAGCCACTCTGAAAATCGCATGGGTTGCGATGCGCGAGGACCGTGTTCTTCGATTGGCCGTCCTCGGGTCGGTCCTTCTTTGGGGGCTTATGAGCCTTCTCGGGCAGGACGTTCTGGTTTACGTCAAGGAGCTGACCGGCACGCATCGCAAATCCGACACGCTGGCCGGCCTGCCGTTTGCATTTTGTGGTATTGGCGCGGGCCTTGGGGCCCTGTTGGCCGCAAAGCTCTCCGCCTCCAAGGTTGAGTACGGACTCATTCCGCTCGGCGCGGTCGGGTTCTCGATTTCTACATTGCTCCAAGGGACTCTCGCGCCCGGCTACACTTGGACGCTTGTGATCATGGTGTTCGTGGGGATTTCCAGCGGGCTGCTGCTGGTGCCACTTGCGGCGCTTTTGCAGTGGCGTCCGCCGGAGGATCGGCGAGGAGCGGTCATCGCACTGTCGAACGTCTTTGTCTTCTCCGGTGTGCTCGCCGGTTCGCTGTCGGCGTGGGCACTCTCGACGGCCGGGATTTCCGCCAGCGGGATCTTCATCGCAGCTTCTGTTGTGACCGTCGCAGCTACGATCTGGGCAATATGGCTGCTGCCCGAAGCGTTGCTGCGCCTCATCTTTGTTCTTCTGGCCCATACGTTCTACCGTGTGCGGGTCGTCGGACGAGAGAATGTTCCGCAGGTGGGTGGGGCGCTGTTGGTACCCAATCACGCATCGTTCATCGACGGACTGTTCTTACTCGCGAGCCTCGACAGGCCCGTCCGATTCATCGTCGAGGCAACCTACTACGACCATCCGCTGGTCAAGCCGTTCTGGAAGTCGATCGGGGCGATTCCAATCTCCGCATCGCGCGGCCCGCGGGTGGTCCTGCGTGCGCTGCGTGATGCCGGCAAGTATTTGGACGAAGGGCACCTGGTCTGCATCTTCGCCGAAGGGCAGGTCACGCGCACCGGAATGATGCTTCCGTTTCGGCGCGGGTTTCAGCGAATTGTCAAGGGGCGCACCACACCGATCATCCCCATCCACCTCGACCGTGTGTTCGGAAGCATCTTCAGCCGTGAAGGGGGCCGCATCCTGTTCAAGTTCCCCAAACAACTTCCCTATCTCGTGGGCGTTTCGTACGGCAGGCCGCTCGAAGCGGGGGCATCCGTCGCTGAAGTGCGCCGCGGCGTGCATGAACTCGGCGCGGAAGCGTGGGCGTTGCATCAAGCGGGCCGCCCTCCGTTGCACCACGGTTTCATCCGAGGCGCACGATCCGCCTTCGGAGGACTTCGACTTGCCTTGGCGGACTGGCAGCGTCCACGTGTTTCGCGATTCAAGGCGCTCACAGGTGCGATCGCCCTGGCCCGCGCGCTGCGCCCTCGTTGGGATGGACAAGAGTTCGTGGGCATCCTGCTGCCGCAAGGCGTTGCCGGCGCGCTCGTGAACATCGCCGCCTCGATGTCCGGACGAGTGAGCGTGAACCTCAACTACACAGCCGGTCGCGCCGGCTTGCAATCAGCGGCGAAACAAGCGGGACTTCGCACCGTGGTCACCAACCGAGAATTTGTGCAGAAAGCGAAGGTTGACCTTCCCAACGGAGTGGAACCGATTTGGATTGAAGATGTCCGGGCCGGAATCAGCGGCACCGCGCGCACGTGGGCATTTCTGATCGCGCTCTTGGCCCCGATCCGATTGATCGAGCGGGCTTGCGGAGCAAAGCGGCGTCTCAAGATCGACGATGTCGTGACGGTTATTTTCAGCAGTGGCAGCACGGGCGAACCGAAGGGGATACTCCTGACCCATTCCAATATCGATGCGAATGTAGAGGCAGTCGCCCAGGTGTTTCAGGTCCATGTCCACGACAGGATTCTTGGGATTCTTCCGTTCTTCCATTCGTTCGGTTATCTCACGCTGTGGTTCGCTTCCAATCACCGGATCGGGATGGTGTGCCACGCGAATCCGATGGACGCCTCCACGATTGGCGAACTCGTACACCGCTACCGGGTGACGATGCTCCTCGCTACGCCCACCTTTCTTCAGGTCTACCTCCGCCGCTGCTCGCCGGCGCAGTTTGGTTCTCTGCGTGTGGTGCTGGCCGGCGCCGAGAAGTTGTCGGAGCGCCTTTCGTTGGCATTTGAAGATCATTTCGGCATTCGCCCGTTGGAGGGCTACGGGACGACCGAATGCGCGCCGGTGATCGCGGTGGGCACGCTCGATTTTCGCGCCCCCGGCTTCTTTCAAGCCGGATCGCGTCGAGGTTTCGTGGGACATCCGATTCCGGGTGTGGTGGTCCGGATCGTCGATCCGGACAGCTTTGAGCCGCTGCCGCCGGGAACACCGGGGATGCTTCTGGTCAAGGGCTCCAACGTCATGCGTGGCTACCTGGGACGCGACGATCTGACGGCACAGGTATTGCGCGACGGGTGGTACATCACTGGCGATATCGCCCTGATGAACGAGGACGGGTTCATCAAGATCACCGACCGCCTGTCGCGCTTCTCGAAGATCGGCGGCGAAATGGTTCCGCACGGGCGGGTCGAGGACGCGCTGCAAGAAGCGGTCGAAGCCGATGCGCAGGTCTTCGCGGTAACGGCAATTCCCGACGAACGGAAGGGCGAACGCTTGGCCGTCCTGCACACACTGGATGAGGAAGCCATTCCCTCGATCCTGGAAAAGCTTGCCTTGAGCGGGCTTCCCAAACTGTTCATCCCAAGGCGCGAGGGGTTTGTGAAGGTGATGGAACTACCAATGCTCGGCACCGGAAAGCTGGATTTGCGTGAGATCAAACGAATCGCCGCCGAAACTCTCGCCTCGTAGTGCGAACTGGATGCTCGGATGAGAGACTAAGTGTCGAACCGATGTTACTTGGAGGCACAAATGGAACCTGACCATATTATCTCGATACGGCGCGGTTTGCGGTGGGTTATTGCCGTGTCGTTGGTTGCGATTGCGGGGTTGTTGATTGCGGCCGTGGCCATGAAACAGTCTGACGCGCTGCGAACGAATACGCTTCTCACATTTGTTGGCTTGGTAGTCGCTGCCCTGCTCGCGGACATTCACGTCGGTGCCGCTCGTCGGTCACCACGGTGGGTCATGGCGGGCGTAACTGCGATCGTGGCCTCCCAGGTGTGTTATCTTCTGTGGGTATGGACCGGATTGGCGATGGAGTCGTTACTATACCGCCTGTGGTGGATATCGATGGTTCCCTCGGTGACTTCGGCGCACATGCTCGCCTTACGTGCCGTTCCGACGCACGGCGGGACTGGACGAGGGGATCTGATCGAGCGCGGTACTCCAATGTGCGTCATGGCACTCGGGCTGATACTCATGGGGTTTGCGCTGTACACGGATCTTCCACCACAGCTCGGCCCCGTTCATCTATGGCTGACGGTCCTGCTCGCAGCTACAGTGTTTGTTGGGTCATTTGTCACTTGGCGAAGATGGGCGCGGTTGCAAGCGCGGCCGGCCGCGATGTCGCGCGGCGCAGGAATCGCGTGGCTTTGCGTTTCGCACTTGTCCTTGCTTTCGGTGGGCTTGTACATCGGCCGCACCTCTGCGCCGACGCCCAGCCCGTTCGAGAGGCTTCCCTCCGCTCTTGCCGACGTGCCGCCGGAACAGATCGATACACAAGTCCGCGCCGATCTGAAACGCCTGAAGACGTTGACGGCGAGGATCGAGGATCTTACGCAGCGTGCGGCGGCACTCGAGGTGCAGTTGAAAGAACACCGCGCTGCCGAAGGCCGCAATTACTACCTTCCGAAGGAGGAGGATGATATTCGATGGCAATTCTTTAGCTATCTCTCGATTCGGACGGCGCTGCTCCGCCTGGCAACGACTTACGCGGGCTTCGAGGTTGTAGCCGATCCCGACTTGAAGGCGCGGTGCTTTACGGTCGGCTATGCCGCGGGTATGACGGCTTTTCAGACGAGCCTGAAGTTCGTGCGGACCTACGAAGACACGCCGTTGGCACGAAAAAAGCTGAACGAGGCGGAACCACAGTGGGACATGCCGCCGGGGATGTATGAGCTCATCTTCGAGAGCGTCACCAACCAACACAATCTGAACCTAGCCGCCGAAATGGCCGCCTACTTCGAGTCCAAGCGCGCTGCTTGGCGCGAAGCGAACATTTGGCCGGTAGAAGATTTCGAGTGGTTGGAAACCCTGATCGAACGGGGTGTGCGGTACGTCGATGAGCATCATATAGGCGCCGGCCGGGCGTGGGTGGACCGCTTCATGGAGCGAGTCAAGAAAGATGCCTACACGCCGACCTACGTGGCCCAGGCCATGGTCGCTAAGTGGATCGGCGACACACGGATCGTAGAACAAGAACCGTTGATCACGATCGCTCAGATTGAAGCCATTGAATCGGAGTTGAGGCCGGGCGACATCCTGCTGGAACGACGCAACTGGTGTCTTTCCAACGCGTTTCTGCCCGGCTTCTGGCCACACGCGGCGCTTTACGTCGGCCGGATTGAGGATCTTCGCGGCCTCGGAATCGTTGACGACGATGCGGTCAAGAAAAAGCTGGAGGAGTACCTCGAACCCGCACCCGATGGACACGCCCATACCGTTATCGAGGCACTGAGCGAGGGAGTGATCTTCAATTCACTGACAGAATCCATGCATGCTGATTACGTCGCGGTCCTGCGTCCAAACGTGCCTCAGGACCAAATCGCCCAGGCGATCGTCGAGGCCTTTCGGCACACGGGAAAGCCGTATGACTTTGAGTTCGACTTTTCCACGTCGGACAAACTCGTATGCACGGAATTGGTGTACCGTTCCTACGATGGCATTTTGCACTTCGACCTCGTCAACATCGTCGGGCGCCCCACGCTGCCCGCTCTGGAGATCGTACACAAGTTTGCGCGAGAACAACAACAGCAGAACCCGGAACTGGAATTCGTGCTGTTCCTTGACGGTGACCGCGCCGCAGGCCGGGCACGTCGCGCCTCGGTTGAGGAGTTCTGCGAGTCCGCCAACCGTCCCGGCACCTTTAACGAGTAGCCGGTGACAGTAGACCCCACACTTGGCTCTCGTAGGCCGGACCCAGACGGTAGGCTCGCTTGATCCTAAGGTCCATATCGAGGGGGTTCCGCCGCTCCGGCGGAAACAAACTGGTCCGCAGCAGGAATGGGAGCCGTGCCGGCGGCAGCGGATAGTCGCTGCCGTGGACGATCCGGCTTCGGAGCCACTCCGGCTCGTGACTGAGACGACGCAGCGCGAACCACCGGACAGTTGTGGCCAGTACGGCCGTATCGCCGTACAGGTTCGGGTAGCGGTGCATCATTCGCACGAAAGATGGGTAGAAGTCCTGGCGATCGAAGACGGCACAGGTTCCCGCATGTGCCGCAATAACTGTCAGTCCGTGATCGAGCGGGCGAGCGAGCAGCTTCGGATCGGCATACGCTTGAGAAACGACGCGACACGTGTGCTCATAGCCGGTATGAAACATGAGGACCATTCCCAGGTCGGCGGCGAGTCGATAGAAGGGATCAAACCGCTCCAGGCTTGGGTCTACACCTTGAATTGATGTGTGAATCTTTACCAGCCGCGAGCCGGCGGCGTGACAGCGCTCAAGCTCTCTGAGGGCGTCGCTACGCCAAAGGTTGATGGATACGCCCGGCAAAACCTTCGGACACTCGCGCGCCAGCTCGAGAACATAATCGTTGGACACGTAAAAATGCGTCGCCGCATCATTTCGTGATCCGTCTTCGCGATAAACCGCATCCTGAGCCAATACGACGGCATAGTCCAACGACGATTCGCGAAGATGCCGGAGCAGCCTGTTCCGCATCTTCGCAGAAAGTGTCTCACCCGATTCTCTCTTAAGTTTCGTCATCCACAGGAGCAGACGAGGGAGTAACGCGCGCTGGGTGACGTCGGACATGAAACCTTCCTCAGGGTTCTCGCCCCAGCAAAAAACGTGCGTATGCGCATCGACCACGGGTGACGACGATTGGCTGATCGCAACGGGTTGTTTCTTTTCGTACACCATCAGAGCCCACCTATACCGCAACGGCCTCGCCTTTCCAGACCAATGACCGACGCTCCCGGCACATTGGCTGGTTCGTGCCGTCGTGTCGTCAAGCAACTTAGAGCCGCGAGCAAACCCACGGCTCCGCCAACAGCATGGGCCAATGGAACGGGCACGAAAGCGCCGTGTGAATCCACGAAGATCGTGTCGTTGAAAGCGACCTCGAAGTAAGTCTTGAGAACGAAAGCAGCCAGCAAACAGATGGCCACAGCCGCCATAGATCGTCCCTTGGTCCCAGCCAACTGAACCGTCAACAAAACGAAAAGCGCCGAGTCGATTCCCGACAAGCCCCGGAATTGCAGCATGCCAGGCAACCAGAACCAGACCGTGAGAGGAATCAAGACTGCTGAGGCCACCAGGCAAACAGCAAACCCACGTCGGCTGTAACGCTCACAGAGTGTTCCCAGTGACAAGAACACGAGTGCATCCCAGAGGAAGTGATTCAAGCTCCAGTGCGTCCACTGGCATGTCGCGATCCGCCACAGTTCCCCGTTGGCAATTGCAATTCGATCATACTCCAACTCACAAGCGAGCGACGGCCATGCCAAGATCGCTGCGGCTGGGAGGACGAGGGCCAACGAGCAGGAGACATATGGTCTCGCCGGTCCTCGCCCATGCCATGTGAAATACCGAGAAGGGAATCTCACCGAGGCAGCCCTTTCCGATTCTTGCTCTCTTGACGACGGACGATCACCGCCCATCCTCCGACGCTCAACATCAGCAAGGCCGACACTGGATCCAGCGCTCCTCCTCCGCCCGGGCTCGGTGATGGCCGGTCAAACATGGGGCGATGTCGATCCACACGATGATTCCTCGGCGGTGCGTTTCGTCGCTTCGCTTGGGCTTCGCGCTCAATCGTCACGCGAGCTTGATTTCGCCGGTCAATGCCATGCTTGGCGAACGCCGCATCGGACAAGACCACCATGGACGTTTGGTCCGTGACGAGCTGATAAGCAACACCGAGATCTTCGATGGCTGAATCGGCTTCACCTGCATCGAACGAACCACGCATGTACTCGGCTTCCACCGCTTCGATGCGGCTCATCGCCCATAGCCGTTCGAGCTCCGGATGGTCCGTGTCTATGTCTGGAAAGGTGAAGCTTGTCGAGTACACTTTGTCTTCGCCGGTGAGACGCGCTTCGAGCGTGACGGTGGCCTCACCGCCTTGATCGTACCTGCCGAAAAAGACGAGTTGCTCACCTCGGTACACCTTGCCCAGAGTCCCATCCGTTGAGTCGAACGTCTGCACTCCTTTGATCTTCAGCTCAGCATCGTGCAGACACTCGTACGTGATCTTGCTCTTGGCCAGCAGGATCTGCCCCAGGATGTCGTCTGCGTTCGAGACCTGTGCATAGAATCCGCCGCTAGTCTCGGTAACCAGTTCCATCAACGGCCAATTGGCACTGTTGCCCAGCAAGAACCCGAAGATGCGAACATCGTACTGCTTCATCAAGGCGTAGAACACAGCCGGATCAATGACACCCGTGTTCGTGACTGCATCGGTGACGAGAACGATGCTGGTAGCCCGGTCATCGTCAAGGCCACGCAGCGCCAGCTCAAGCCCTTCGTAGAGGTTCGTACTTCCACGGGCCTGTAATCCCTGGAGTTGGATGATCGTAGCGTTAATGCGCTCTGGCGTTGCAGGAATCCAGCCGCGGGTCAACTCGCGTGCGCGCGATTCAAACGTGATTACGCGGAAACGATCCGTCGCACTGAATTCACCCAGAGCCTTGCTGACGCCTCGTGCGAGTGTGCCGATCTTGCCAGACATGCTCCCCGAGACGTCCAGAACGAAGATGTAATCCGCCCCATCACCGAGCGGCTGGAGATCGAGCCCGGGAGTGACCACGAGCATGAACGTTCCGGGCTTGTCTTCGTCGGCGCGGTAGGCCAGCATTTCCACCCGACCCGGCAGCCCGTCTTGAAGACGATAGTAGACCACGAGATCCCGATTCAGGGTGGCCTCCTGCGTCTCAACGTGAAGCATGTAATGCCCTTCATCGAGCTTGGTTGTCACCGTGGCCGCTTCAAACCCGGGCACTCTCACGTCGCTAATCGGGAAGGCACTCTTGATCTCGATATCTGCAGAAAGTGTTCCTTCGATCCGCTCATTCGGAATCCAGAAACTCGCCCCAATGTCATCCGTGCCGCCGTCTTCAAGTGGGTAAATGTATCTGCCGATTCCGGTGTCGATTAGGAGCGGTTGATAGTAGACGAAACGCAAGCGCGTCTCTGCTCCAGCCCGCACCGGAGAGATACGAAATTCAAATGTTTGGTAGGAGTTCTTCTCTGCCAAGCCCACATCGTTCCCGTCCGCCTTTTCCTCCTCGTAGATTTTCTTCGCTTTGTCCTTGGACAACACTTCCCCGTGGATTTCCTGCTCGCCGATGTAGATGGTCATCTCTGAGAGACTACCTGACTTCGGAACGGGGAAGGCATACACAGCTTCCAAATCGATGTCGTTGGGGTTGAAAAACGTTTGGACGACTTCGGTGCGCGCGAATCCGTTGTTGATGACCACGTTTACATGATGATCCAGGATCTGGATTGGGGCATCTGGCGAACCAACCGGGGTCAACGTACCTCCGGCAAGAAGCTGATTTGTCGCTCCCAGCAACGATACAATTGAGGCCAGCAGCGCCGCAGTAGTCCGGCGACGCACTACGGGGATGTCTCTTGCACTTCTCATTGGCTGTCTCCTTCAACCAGAACTCATTGACCATGCCAACTGGGAATCGTCCCACGGCTTCTCAATGAGCTTTCTTATCATTCGCCGTGCCCAAATCCTCACAAAGCACAACATGGTGTTCCGCAATGAGTTACGACCAAGAGGAAAAGTCTTTGGCCTGACGAATAGACAGAGGGTGTACATTTATTGTACAATGCGTGTACGCTTGGAGTATAAGGCCATGGCCTTCCTCAATCCGCAGGAGCGAAGCTTTTCTCGTTCCATCGTCCAGCTCGCCTACTGCAATCCCTTTCTGCCGGAGCGAATCGAACATGAGCGAACGGCACTCGGCTCTGACTTCGACGAGTCGCAGGCCGATTGGAATCTACATGGCGACAAGTGGGACGATCATGCCAACGTGACCGCAATTCTGAGGCGCGGCGAGCAGCTGGTTGATAAGCTCCGAAAGAGGCTCAGCACGGATGTGAAGCCGACGCCGGAAGAGTTGCAGCTCTATGAAGACTTGGCGCTGTTTGTGCTCTACAATCGCTTCAGGAAGAACCTCAGCCAATTCATCGAGCTGCGGTCGAAGGGGCATGCCCCGTCATCGCTCGCAACTTCCTACGACCGTTTTCAGGAGATGGCCCGGCGCTTGCTGCACGTGCCACGCCGTCGTTCCATCGCCGAGAAAGAAATTGCTCACTTGTTTGCTTGTTTTTTTCAAATCAAGCGGGCGTTCCATTATATCTTTCGCAACATCATAGGCGTCTCCAGTCCTGCCGCCCGATTTCGAGCAGCGGCTTGGCAATCGATCTTCACGCACCACATGCGCCGCTATCGCAACGTGATGTACAACCAAATGGCTGATATCACGACACTAATCACCGGGCCTTCAGGCACGGGCAAGGAGTTAGCCGCACGGGCCATCGGGATGGCACGTTACATTCCCTTCGATCCCAAGAAGGCCGTCTTTGCTGAGGACTATCTCGATTCCTTCCATGCTGTAAACCTCTCGGCATTGTCACCGACGCTGATCGAATCTGAGTTGTTCGGCCACGTTCATGGTTCGTTTACGGGTGCGGTTAAGGATCGCGTGGGCTGGTTCGAGGACTGCACGCCAACAGGAACCGTATTCTTGGATGAAATCGGCGATGTTGACCCCGCCATCCAAGTGAAGCTCCTTCGGGTGCTGCAAGCACGGGTCTTCCAGCGCATCGGTGACACCACGGAGCGTAGCTTTCGTGGCAAAGCCATCGCAGCGACAAACCGCAATCTGGCAGAGCAAATGCATGCCGGTCAATTTCGGGAGGATCTGTACTACCGCCTGTGCGGCGATATGATCGTAGCCCCGTCCCTGGGTGAGCGCCTTCGCGATAACCCCGAAGAGTTACACACGCTCGTGCTATTTGTGGCCAAGCGCTTGATCGGTGATGAAGCCGTGTCCCTCACTGAGGAAGCAGTCAGTTACATCGAACAGCACATCGGAATGACCTATGCTTGGCCGGGGAATGTGAGGGAACTCGAACAGTGCGTCCGCAACATTCTCATACGAGGTGAGTACCAGGCTCGGCGACAATCGGGGTCGCCTGAGCGAGAATTGACGCGTCAGTTCGCTGAAGGCAGCCTCACCGTGGACGAACTGATCGGTCGATATTGTACGCTGGTTTACGCACAAACAGGCAGCTATCAAGAGACTGCACGACGGCTTGGAGTTGATCGGCGGACGATCAAGACGCGTGTTGATCCGCAACTCCTCGAATCCCTACGCTCAAGGCATTCCGGGGAGGATCTCGACTGAAGGAGTGACCTTACCATCGTAAGATCGTGTCTGGGGTCACGATACAGCAACACGTCGCTCGGAGCTTCCGTCCCAGCGCCTTGCCCTTCGCGGCCGAACGGCGTCGTTGATCGTCATTCAAATGCGGCCGCTTCTTTTGTTGCGGTGTTTTTTCTGTGATCGACGGAATATGATTTGAGAGGATGCTCCGCAAGACCCTGACAATCTTCTCCCTCATCGGCCTGCTGCTCAGCGTGGCAGGATGGGGGGCGAGTCACTGGCGGTTTTCTTGGGTCTTTGCGGACGACCATGTGAATCTAGCACTATTCCGTGGTTGTATTTCGGTCGGCGTAAGCGATTTTGGCTATTCCTCATCTGGATTTCAGGTGAGGCCATTTGAGCTTCGCACATTATACTGGTCACCTCAGTTTTACAGCTACCTCCTCACGATGAGCGGCCCCAAGTACGGCACATGCAGGATTCCGCTATGGATTCCTGCATTCATGTTTGGCAGTTCGTTCTTGATCGTCACGAGACCTATTCGCCGCCGCCGCAAACGCAAGAAGCTAGGACTCTGCCTGAAATGCGGCTACGACCTGCGCGCGTCGAAGGAGCGGTGTCCGGAGTGTGGGGCGGCCACGAAATGAGATACCGCCTCCCTTTCTGGCTGAAGAGATGTTCCGAACTCAGAATTCTGAATGAGCAACCACCAGAGGTTCGTTTTGGGCTATGCGACAAGGCTTACACGAAGGCCGCAAAAGATTGGCGTGGATTGCTTTTTCTGGCGCTGCTCGTTCTACCTTGTCTGCTGTTCCTATTAGTGCTCTGGATACCCCGAAGATTCGTACTACCCGGATGGGCAGACCCCTCGATACCCGCTGCCATGACTTTTGGTCCATTATTCCTCTGGTGGTTGTGGATTGTTCCGAGGCTGTTCCTCAAGAACCTGCGAAAGCTGATGGTAGAGCATGGAATCAAAATCTGCATCAAATGCGGCTACGACCTGCGCGGCTCGAAGGATATTTGTCCGGAGTGTGGGGAGGGGATTGAGAGAGTGATGCAGAAGAGCGGGGCACTTGGTACAATAGCCATTGGCCATGATGAACCCAACCACACATAGGATTGCAGCATTCGTCGCGCTGCTGCTCTGCGTTTCGAGCGCCACGCTCGCCGACCCGCCACCCGGCTACTACGCCACGGTAGACGCCACCAACTCGACGACTCTGCGTACCACGCTGCACGCCGTCATCGACGACCACCTGAGATTAGACGGCTGTTTACATATGGTGGAGTCACTTTTAAGTATCCCTCATATTTCGCATTTGAAGCAGACTTTGAGACCGAGGGTGCAAAGCAGTGGTCACGATTGATGATCGCCTTGAACAATTGGACGACGTGCACCGGGAAGCGCGGAACACTCGCTTCGCCTGCTCGTCATCGTTCGGATCGGCGTAAGAGAGCTCCCAACCGTCAGACGCGCTCACCATGTCGTTCGTATCTTCGCCACGGCGCATCCATAATCTCAAGCGCTCAATCTGCCGATGCTCGTACTTCCCCGACCACTGCGATCGTGCGCTCGATGGCTTCTTTTGCGATGGGTGGTATGAGGGATTCATCTTCCAAAAAACCCAATCGGCGAATGCGGTGGGCGTGGGTTCTCGACGGTTCCGAATGTCATCAGCCCGCATCGACATTGTCTTTCTCGTTTCGTCGTTGAGTTGTAACAGCCATTTGTGCGGTCTTCAGTTCCCTGTAGTGGCGGTACGCCGCTCATGGTGCTATCGTAGCAATTGAGAGCGAACGCTCAAGACTAGCAGGCTACCTGCTTCAAGGTGCATCAGTCTCTGTCTGCCATAGCGATCTGACGGCAAGATCGGACACGCCCGTTAATTGGCCGGGCTTGAACTTGAGCTTCTGGATTTCGCGCTGAAGATCATCCGGCGTCTCAGGGTCGAATCCCGCCGCAGCAACAAACTTTCGACGCTCCAGCATCGCGATCAGCAGGCTACTCGCCAAGAGCCGAGCTTCTTGCCTCGCTCTTGGTTCCCCCGCGACAGAGCTCCCATGCAGCAGCATTGATCTGGCATTGTACAGCTTCTTGATTTTCGCAACTGCCGCAGCTCGACGAGCTAGCTCCGGTTCGAGAATCGTGGCCGCGCTGTCGGCGATCATTCCGGCAATCTCAGGACCCTTCTTTCCAATCAGTGCCTCAGCAGCAGACATACACAACGCCAACCCGACCGCGTCGTGTTCCTGCCGGTCTGCCTCGACCAACAAGTGTACGGCGTTTCGGATCCGACGGTCCATCGAGTCTTTTTTCTTTTGAGGTGTGTCGGAGAAATAGGCAGCGAGACAGTCGGGGATCAACTTGTAGCAACCAGCAAACTTCATCCCTGTCTCATCAAATACAAGTTTGATGGGCCTTTCGTCGAACTCCTTGAAAGCACTGAAAAGTGAGCGCAAAACGGAGCGGACTTGCTGACTTACTCGATCAAGCGCGGGAGCAGTGAAGGGACCCTCGATGATCGCGTATAAGCAGTTGTCGTTAATCCACCTATAATCGTCGTCGGTAGACATGTTGATTTTCTCAATGGCCCCAACCGGCAGGCCCCCGACGAGGAGTATTTGACACTCGGAACTCTGGAACAGGACCAACGGTGTCGGGAGAGGCGCGTATTTGCCGGTTGCCGTCATTACAGGCTCCGATCGTCTCCAGCTGGGAAGGGCAAGCATTGCGGAGCGGAACACATCAAAAGTCTCAGAAAACTCGCTCCATTTTTTCTTAAAGTGACCCGAGAATCCCAGACAGAGGTCGTCGAGCGTGATCGCGTGCGGGTGATCCAGTTCATCCATTACCAAAGCCTGAAAGACGGGCTCGTACCTTGACCTGAAGGTTGCCCTCAAGTTGTAGATCACCGATAACACGTCGAAGTCGGATTCGCAATCTAGGACCGTCTCTCCCGATTCGTCTGAGCGAGCTAAGTCCCCGAATCCGGCTTCGTTCAAGCTGCGCAGAACAAACTTCTCGATATACGAGTTGACTTCTTGCAGTGCTTCGCTCAGTTTCTCGCCCAACAGTGATTCAAGAGTTGCCATCACTTGCCCTCTTCAGTTTGTTTGCGCAGCTGACGAGCTACGCGATTCCTTTGCCAGCGCCTCGCCGCTTCACTTGCTCTGGCCTTTCGGCCTCCACTCATTCTCACGCTCGCGCCCTTCGTGTAGGAAAAGCCGAAGGTCGCGCAAGAAATCGGGCGGTGACCTAAATCAACTCGATCCACGCCAAGAGCCGAGCCGAGAACGAGGCCCCTTCGGGCAGTGAGCCAGTGTGGGTCAGCTCTCGGCGGATCATCTCCGGCAAATCATTGCGGACGAGCGAAGTGCGCTTCTCACGATCGAACAAGGCGGCTCGTATCGGTTGCAGTTCCCGCAGGCGTGACCCCACCTGCTCCAGCCGCCGTGATCTTTCACCCGACTCGTCCAGCCCAATCGGCACAACGCGCCGCTGGAACTGTCCCTTGCCACCGTGCACTTCGATACGCCAGATCGTCAGGCATCCACGGCAGTCTTCGGCGTTGGGCAAACGACCCGCCAGCGCTCTGCTTGACGCGCCGAGATCGGTGTGGCCTGCCATCAGGCGCAGCACCAACGGATGCTCAAGACCGAGGAGCGTCAAGTCCTCGCTCTCCTTGGCCCGCTCCCGATTGGTCGTCACCTGCGAGGTGGGTTCTCCGTTGAGTGACACCTCATAGAGTGCGTCACCGATGGATGCAACCTTCCCGCCAAGCTCGCCCACGCCGTCTCGGACATACTGGAGCAAGCGCTCCATTCCCGCTCCGCCGTCGTCGAATTGCTTGTAGTCGTCGAGGCGAAAGCTATCCAAGTCCTGAAAAAGCTCGAAGACGACATCCCGCGCCGTCCGAGCGTTGTCTATCGCAACCTCCAGCTCTTCCCGCGTTCGGCGCAGCGTGGGGTCGCTAATGGCTTCCTGATAGAGCTTGTCGTAGGAGATCCGCTCGGACAGTTGCTTGAAGGACTTGGGCTTGTACTTGTCGAAGCTTGTTTCATCCACGTAAACGAAGTCGTACGATACATCCTGCTGTATGCGGTTGATATCTTCGCACCATTGACGCAGTCGCTCCATCTTTTTCGGGACATCTGGATCCTCCCGGCCCTTGGTCTCGACGATGACAATCCGGCGGTCGGACAGCTTGACGAGGAAGTCAGGATAGTAGTTGGAGATGTTCCCGTCTGCTTTTACATAGTCCAACTTGAAATGCACTGCCATGTAGTTTTTCGCATATGATACAACGTCGACGCATTCTTCCAGGAAGCTCGCGAAGCGCAGCTCAAGATGCCCGTCTCCGATGATGCGATTGAAGACGCTTTTCTTCGGAACCAGATATTCCTGATCGTTGGTAACAAACGGTCGAGTCTGACGCAGCTTGATCGTGTCGCGTATTTCAGCGGGAGATGCCCCGAGAATCGTTAAAACTGTGAGGGGTCCCGTTCATTTACGCCACCATCTTGTCCTTGTCAACTGCTAGATTCTCGAGCGAGGCGATCATTTTGGGTAGTTGCCGGTATCCCTTGATGCGTTTGAACTTCTTCTCGTGCAGCAGCATTGCCGACGCTGACCACCTGGCGAGTTGATTGTCCGCTTTCCAGTTCTTCACTCGCCGACCGCGCGTCTTGACCTTGTCGAAGATGGATTCGATAGGGTTCGTGCTGCGGAAGGTCGTCCGCAGCAGGGCTGGAAGGTCGAGGCGATGCACGGTCAGCGTCTCCTCCAGGCCCTCGGCCAGGCTACCCGCGGCCTTGTCGCTGCGATCACGCAACCACTTGATGAGCTTCTTGAGTTCGTTCAACGCCTGGTCGTACGTCTTCATCTCGTAGGCGTTGCGCATGCGCCGCTCGACGGTGCGCTGCAGCTCTTTGGGCAGATAGCTCAGAACGTTGCGGATCTTATGGAGTTGACATCGTTGTACGATCGCCTGATCCCCCCAGTGTGCTTTAACAGCGCTCCTCAATGCTTTGGCGCCATCGAGCACGAACAGCACATACTGCGTCGTCGTCAGGTTGCGATCGAGCACTGATTGCAGCAGGTCCTTGACCACCGCGCTGTTCTCGCTGGCACCCTCACGCAGCCCCAGGATTCTCTTGTGCCCCTGGGTCGTAAATCCGAGAGCGGTGATGACGTGCGTCCCGGCCTTCTCGATGCCGTCGATCATGATCACGCAGTACTCGTCCCCGGCTAGATCGCGGCTGTTGATCAGATCAAGGTCCTTCTGGCTGGCGCGGATGAAGGCTCGACTCGCGGACGACTTGCTCAGTGGCAGATCGTCGTCCAACTTCCGGGTCACTTCTGAGAAGTCGCGTGTGGAGATGCCGCGGATCAGCAGCTGCTGAACCTCGTCACTGAACAGATCGTAGTCGTTCAGCGCCGCATACGACTCAAGCGTGACTTCGCCGTCCTCATCCCTGGCCCGGGGCCGGCGGACCGGCCTGCGCTTGCCATCCCACAGGATCGAGCCCTTCTCGCTGCCACCCCGAACGGCCTCAGCATCGCGGTCCCGGGCATGGCGTGGGCCGCACAGGGCCGTGATCTCGTCTTGGAACAGACGGTACACCATCTGCAACGTAGCGCGGTGCAGCTCCTGGCGTAATGCTTCACGGATCAGAGCGTGTGCGTCCGCCGGGGCAACGAGGCGAAGTTCGGCTTGCTTCTTGGTGGACTTGGACTTACTCTTCTTCATCGGGGGTTCCTTTCTTCAAGAGTTCAGAAGTACACCTGGGATTCTCCCAGGCAGGAACCCCTCCTTCAATTTCTAACGATTAGTGGGACATCTCCTTCTCATGGCGGTTGTCTGCCTTCTGTTTCTATACACCTTCTTGGCCGTTCAAGTCATCAAGTGGATGCCGCCGCGCTACGCCATGACCGGCGCGAGCATCAGTCGTGTGGCGAACAAACTCATCAGCAATGAGATCGGTTACTCACGAGTGAACATGTCCATGATGCTATCAGGAGCCTCCTGGGCGCTTCTGGCGGCTTTGCCGCTGGCCCGACGCTGGTGGCAGCGGACGGCACTGCTGGTCCTGTTCCCCGCCGTCGTATACGCCCAGGCTCTGACAGGAGGGCGGATGGGCTACATTACATGGGGGGCAATCGGATTGATACTATGCATGCTTCGGTGGCGGAAGAGGCTGATTCTCGTACCACTCGTGGCCATCGCCATCGTCATTGCCCTGCCTGGTGTAGCCGAGCGCACGTTCGAGGGTTTCGGCAACAGCGATGTTGCAGGGACAGAGTCCACAGACGTGTATGCTGTGACCGCCGGCAGGAATCTGGCCTGGCCTCGTGTGGTCGAGAAAATCGAAGAGTCACCGCTGGTGGGCTTCGGGCGCCTGGCGATGGAAAGAACTGGATTGGCAGGGCAGATTCAGGTAGAGTTCAAGGAGCGCTTTGCCCATCCGCACAACGCCTACCTGGAATTGCTGCTAGACAACGGCATGGTCGGCTTCGCGCTCATCATGCCATTCTATGTCTTGGTCGTGACCCGATCAACCCGTCTGTTCTTGGACCGCAGAGACGCTACTTGTTCAGCGATTGGAGGCATCACGCTGTCATTGGTTCTTGCGTTCCTTCTGGCTTCCATGGGAAGTCAGACTTTTTACCCACGCGAAGGCGCTATCGGTATGTGGGCCGCCATCGGTTTGATGCTGCGGGTCCACTTGCTGCGATCACAAGCGCGCGTGCATCTGGCTCCGACGCCTCTGACTTATGGCACGGCGCCCCCTGGCGCAGGGGTGCTTGCCGTCAGCGACTAGAACCCGCCGGATTTGCATGGTGAACTTGGTCTATATTCTCGCGGCCAGCCATTCCGGTTCGACGCTCTTGGCGATGCTGCTGGGCGCGCATCCTGAGGTGGTTACGGCAGGTGAACTCGCCCCGGGCAACTTTGGTGACATCAGCGAGTACCGCTGTTCCTGCCGATCCCTCTTCCTAGAATGTCCGTTTTGGCGGTGCCTCGCCTCGAAGATGAAGCAGCGGGGCACAGATTTCCGATTGACGAGCTTTGGCACTCGTTTTCAGGATGTGAACGGTTCACTGGCCCGGCATTTGCTGAGGCCACTGCACCGTGGCCGCGCCCTGGAAGCGCTGCGCGATCTAGGCCTGCGCATGACACCGAGTTGGCGCCGGCAGTACCCACGCCTGGTGCAAAACAACCAGGCTCTGATCGAAGCAGTCTCGGACATTTCAGGAAAACCGATCGTCGTCGATTCTTCCAAGTCAGCCGTGCGGCTCAAGTTCCTCCTGCGCATCCCCGACCTGTGCGTGAAAGTGATCCGGCTGATCCGAGATGGACGTGGTGTATCCCTGGCGTATACCAATCAAGCCTGCTTCGCTGACGCGAGTGATCCCATGTTGCGGGGAGGAGGGACAGGCATCGTCGAATGGCAAGAGAGGTTTTCCATCGCAGAAGCTGCATATCGATGGAAACGAAGTAATGAGGAAACCGAAAGGGTCCTAGCAGGTTTGGATCCATCTCAATGGAAAGAAATCCGCTATGAAGAACTTTGCGTGAAGACGTCCGAAACGATGAACAGGTTGTTCACTTTTTTGACATTGGATCCAGAATTAGCAAGGAGCGATTTTCGCAGTCATGATCAACACATCATTGGCAACGGGATGCGTCTGGATTCAACATCCAAGATCAGCCTCGATGAACGGTGGAAGCACGTGCTAACCTCATCTCAGTTGCGGACCTTCGAGCGCGTCGCTGGAAGAGTGAACCGAGCCTACGGATATGATTGAGGCTCCTCAGACTTCGAATGGCAGCAATGAGAGGTCCGCGGAAGCAGTAGAGGAGCCGGCAAAGGCTGTGCTCCGTGCCCGTTTGGCCAGAAATGTGATGGCGAATTGGCTGGGGTATTTGGTTTTCGCCGCATCGGGCTTTGTTCTTCCGAGATTGATCAGCGACAACCTCGGCCGAGACCTGCTGGGCATCTGGGACTTGGCATGGTTGATCGTGTCATACGCTGGACTGCTTACGTTGGGCGTCGGAGGAGCAGCCAGCCGCTACATTGCCAGACACCGCGCGCGGGAGGACTGGTTGGCATTGAGCGCGATGGCGAGCTCCTGCCTTGCCGTCCTGGTCGTCGCGTCCGTGCTCGCCGTGGGCTTGGCCCTAATGATGGTATGGGTGACCCCACGTTTG
>JACZTW010000230.1 GCA_022573485.1 Planctomycetota bacterium | reverse complement strand
GCCAGCGAAAGCGAAGTTCAGCACTTGGTCGCCGCGCTTGATCGGAGGCTGAGCGGTGCGACACATTCTCTATCGCGGCGTTTGCGGGAGTTGCGCCACATCGCCGACATGCTCGCCAGCCTGAACATCCAGCGCGTTCGCGAGGAACGATTCGTCGAGCTGGTTGACTTGTTGTTCGGCGCGTTGGATTCCGAAGTGACAGACAGCGCGCATCCGCCGCCCACGCCCCGGCAGCACAAGCTACTTCGTCAGCAAGTATTCACGCATTGTCAGGCGATCACGGTAACCGAAGCTCTGGGCGGGTGGCGTGTGAAGACGGCGCGGATGGTCTCGCAGTTTTTCCGGAGTCGGCGGTTTACGGCGCTGGGCGGCGGTGCGCCGCCTTCAATCGTGACCGCGAAGATCATCCCATTTGCTGACATCGACTCGGTTTTGCCCGCGAAGAGGCAAGCCGGTGAGGTGGAGGAACTGGTGATTCGTTACCTGCGCGGGCAAGTTTTGTCGCGGAGCTTTTTTGGTCCGCAGTTTTACGGTTGGGATATCGTGACGGGTTTGCGCGCGCTGCTCTCGCGGATGGCGGTTTGGGGGTTCTTGGCGCGGTACTGCGCCGCGGCGGAGGACAAGACGGAAATCGACCTCGACTGCGCGATTCGCGCCGTCGGCATCATCGCCCGCGCCGCCGGCATCAGCAAAGCCCTCGGCGGGCGCACCGAACGCATGCGGTTGAGCTACTTGCAGTCGAATCACGGATTCGAGCGATTGCTGGATGCGTATCCGCTGGTGTGCGGCGGGGATGTAACCGCAGAGACCGCGGAGATCGCGGAGAAGAACTGAGAGTCGCGCCCTCGGCACTGGTGTGATTCAAGATACCGAAACACTGCACAAATCCGCTTGCCTCTTGGCGTTGCCGCGAAAGCATGACGGCGCAACGGAACCGATTGTATCCCGATTACCTGCAACCGGCTTGCCTTGTTGAGAAAAGTGCGTTGCCGGACATTTGGGCGGTTCTACAATGAGTGCGGAGAGAGACGGGCTTCATGCTGAAGTCTGTTGTCCATCGCGTGTACGGCATCATTCCGCCGGGCCGGGGTGTTTGCCGTGCATTCGAGTTGAATGGTGTGCGCTGCCGGGCCGGCGCGTTCGCGATTTTGACACTGCATCCGAGAAAGAGTCGGCGGTCGGCTGCGACTCGGGGGCATACAGAGGGAGTAGAGTGATGAAACTTTCAAAATATGTTTGCGCGATCGTTCTCTTGCTGGCCTGCGGCTGTAGCAGCCGTGTCGGTCAGGAATGTTCTGACGGCGCCTCCTGCGGCCCCGGGGAATACTGCGCCTTCGACGTAGGCTCGTGCGGCGATGTCGGCGCAGGCGTCTGTGAAGCGATTCCGGACGTCTGCACGCTGGTGTTTAGCCCGGTGTGCGGCTGCGATGGCCAGACGTACGACAACGATTGTATGGCGGCTGCGGCGAGCGTTTCGGTGGCTTCCAGCGGCGGGTGTGATTCTGATCAGACGGAGTGCGGCGGCCTCGCCGGCGCGAGTTGCGATGATGGCGAATACTGTAAGTTCGACGTCGGCAGTTGCAGCGCGAACGATCAGTCCGGTGTTTGCGAGGCTGTTCCCGATGCCTGCGCCGAAATCTTCCAGCCGGTCTGCGGCTGCGACGGCCAGACGTACAGCAACGAGTGCGAAGCCGCCGTCGCCGGCGTGTCGGTCGCCGAGACGGGCGCATGTGCGGAAGAGATTTGCTGCGACGCGGCAGAGGAGCCGGGTATTGGAGACAATCCGGCCTGCATCGAGGGCGCTTCGTGCTGTGCCGACGGCGAGTGGAAGTGCAACAATGGGATCGGCTCGTCCATTTGCGACGCGCCCGGCACGCCGTGTAAAGCGGACGGCGCCTCGGGATCCAAGCCGGCCTCATCGCTGAGCGACGAGAGCAAGGGGGCGTCGTTGGGGGACGCTGTTCCCCGTCGTTCTCGAGCGATAAGGGCAAATGCCTTGACGCGTGAACTGTGAGTTGAGCCCCACGCCTCACGAGGCCCGCGCCACCGGCTTTGCATTACAAGTTGACGCATGTGCGGTGGACTCCATAATAGCTTCCACAAAGGAGGCTGTGTGTGAGTGCGCTGCAGCGGATTGGTGTGTTGACTGGTGGCGGGGATTGTCCGGGCTTGAACGCGGTCATTCGGGCGGTGGTCAAGACCGCGATCTTTGAATACGGGCTTGAAGTGGTCGGCGTTCGAGACGGGTTCCTGGGGCTGATCGAGAACCGTATCGAGCCGCTGACGTTGCAGGATGCGTCGAACATTCTGACCCGCGGCGGCACCATCCTGGGCACGTCCAACAAAGCCAACCCCAAACGATTCAAAGTCGGCGAAGACGCGAGCGGCGGGCCGATCTTTGAAGACGTGACCGATCGCGTGCTCGCGAATATCGAGCAAGCCGGATTGGATGCGCTGGTGTGCATCGGCGGGGACGGCACCATGACATGCGCGCAAGGGATCATCGAGCGCGGCGTGCGGTGCGTCGGCGTGCCCAAGACGATCGACAACGATTTGATGCACACGGACGTGACCTTCGGTTTCCACACGGCGGTTCAGACGGCCTGCGAGGCGCTGGATCGCATCCACACCACGGCGTCGAGCCATCACCGGGTCATGCTGGTCGAGACCATGGGCCGCAATGCGGGCTGGCTGGCGCTGTATGCGGGGGCTGCCAGCGGGGCGGATGTGATTCTCATTCCGGAAATCCCGTATGATCTCGACGTGGTGTGCAACTACTGCCTCGGCCGCAATGGCAAGGGCAAGTCGTTCACCATCATCACGGTGAGCGAAGGAGCCAAGCCGATCGGCGGCGAAGTGGTGGTCGATCAAGTGATACCCGATTCGCCCGATCCGATTCGACTCGGCGGGGTAAGCGAAGTGTTGGCCGACCAAATCTCCGAGCGGACCGGCCTGGAAACGCGGGCCACGATTCTGGGTCACGTGCAGCGCGGCGGCAGCCCGGTGGCGTATGATCGCGTGCTGGCCACCCGCTTCGGGCATAAAGCCATGGAACTGCTCGGCGGCGGGGAGTTCAATCGCATGGTCGTTCACGAGCGGGGCCAAATCACTTCGGTTCCGATATCCGAGGTGGCGGATCAGCAGCGGCTGGTGCCGCTGGATCACCCGCTGCTCGCAGCGGTTCGCGCCATCGGCGTGTGTATGGGTAATCGCTAACGGGCGCGGTGGATCCTCACCGGTTCTTGAATCCACGCGGGCTCCCGACAAATCGGGACATGTTCCGCCCGCGGCTCCTTGAGTATCGCTCCGGAATGAACGTATCATACTGCAAATAAAGAAGTTACATCACCTTGGAATTGACTTCGGATCGGACGATATCTATACTTGAGAGCGGTGGCATATTTCGATCGGGTCTTCGGTCCGTTTGGGAGGATGGCTGAAGATGGCTCCCTTGAGCACATTGAGCAACACCCTCCCGGTCGGGTCCGCAGCGACGCGGATGCCGCTCAGGTTCAGGCCCTGGTTGGTTGCACGTACTGCCATGGAGGAATGCAGCGATGGCCAGTAAGGACGCCATTCTCGACATCATCAATTCCAAGCTCGATCCGCAGCAATTCCGTGAGCAGCATTGGACGGGCACGTTTCACGATTACCTGGCCATGGTGGCGGAGAATCCGCGCATCGCCCGCAACGCCTTCCAGCGGATCTACGACATGATCATGCACTACGGCGTCGAGCGCTATAGCTGGATGAAGGATGATTACGTGCGATACACGTTCTTCTCTGATCCTTTCAGCGACGGCGCGGATGCAGTTTACGGGCTTGATGGGGCATTGATGTCGTTGGTCGATTTCCTGAAGTCGGCCGCCCACGGCTATGGCACCGAGAAGCGGATCATGCTGTTGCACGGGCCGGTGGGCTCCGCAAAGAGCACCATTGTGCGACTTTTGAAGAAAGGGCTGGAGGCCTATTCGCGGACGGACGCCGGCGCCCTGTACGCTTTCTCGTGGAAGTTTGAAGACGCCGACGGCCAAACGACGATCCAGGACTGCCCGATGCACGAGGATCCATTGAAGCTGATCCCGATCGCCGCGCGTGACGACGTGGCGACCCGACTCAATGCCGACCTGTCGGCGTCGGAGCGCATCGGGATCGAGGGCAACCTCGACCCGTTCTGCCGCAAGATGTACGAGGACCTGCTGCTGGAGTACGACGGCGAATGGAATAAAGTTCTGGACCACATTGTCGTGCGGCGCATCGTGCTGTCCGAACAGGACCGCTGCGGCATCGGGACTTTTCAGCCGAAGGACGAGAAGAATCAGGATTCCACGGAGCTGACCGGCGACATCAACTACCGCAAGATCGCGGAGTACGGCTCGGACAGCGATCCGCGAGCGTTCAACTTCGACGGCGAATTCAACATTGCCAATCGCGGGCTGATCGAATTCATCGAGGTGCTGAAGCTGGACGTGGCCTTCCTGTACGACTTGCTGGGCGCTTCGCAGGAACACGTCATCAAACCGAAGAAGTTCGCCCAGACCGACATCGACGAAGTGATCATCGGGCACACCAATGAGCCGGAATACCGCAAGTTGCAATCCAACGAGATGATGGAGGCTTTCCGCGACCGGACCATCAAGATCGACATTCCCTACAACGTGAAGATCAGCGAAGAAATCAACATCTACAAAAAGGATTTCAACAAGGAGCGCATTCGCGGTATTCACATTGCGCCGCACACGATTGAAGTGGCGGCGATGTGGGCCATCCTGACGCGCCTGGAAGAACCGAAAAAGGCCGGCCTGACGCTGTTGCAGAAGCTCAAACTCTATGACGGCCGCAGCGTGCCCGGGTTCACCGAGGATTCAGTCAAGGAATTGATGGCGGAATCGCCGCGCGAGGGCATGCAGGGCATCAGCCCGCGCTACATTCAAGACAAGATTTCGAACTGCCTGGTCTCCGAGCACGGCATCGAAGAGCAGTGCATCAATCCGTTCATGGTCATGAACGAACTGGAAAGCGGCCTGTCGCATCACAGTTTGATCAGCGACGAAGAGACGCGCAAGCAGTATCGCGAGTTGTTCACGCTGGTCCGCGAGGAATACGAAGACATCCTCAAAGGCGAAGTGCAGCGGGCGATCAGCGCCGATGAGGACGCAGTCAAACGGCTGTGCGCCAACTACATCGAAAACGTGCGGGCGTATACACAACGCGAGAAGGTCCGCAACAAGTATACCGGCAAGGACGAAGAGCCCGACGAGCGGCTCATGCGCTCGATTGAAGAGAAGATCGACATTCCGGACAGTCGCAAGGACGATTTCCGGCAGGAAATCATGAACTACATTGGCTCGCTGGCGCTGGACGGCAAGAAGTTTGGGTACGATACCAACGCCCGCCTGCACAAGGCGCTGGAATTGAAACTGTTCGAAGATCAGCGCGACACGATCAAGCTCAAAAACGTAGTCAGCGGCGTGGTGGACGACGAGACGCAAGCCAAGATCGACGTGGTCAAGCAGCGGCTGATCAAGTACTTCGGCTACAACGAAACGTCGGCCACCGATGTGCTGAACTACGTCGCCAGCATTTTCGCAAGGGGTGACGCGCAACAGGAAGAGGAGGATTAGGCTCCGTCTGAAAACATCCAAGGAGCCGCAGACTTCAGTCTGCGCGAGCCCTCGCGCAGGTTAAAACCTGCGGCTCCTTGAAGCAATCCGAGTTTCCAGACAAAGCCTGGTTTTCAGACATCATGGCCCTTCGGATCGAGAAAGATCATCAACGCTTTCGCCACATCGTGAAAGGAAAGATCCGGGAGGATCTGCGCAAATTTCTGACGCGCGGTGAACTGCTGGGCAAAGAAGGTAAGTATTTGATCAGCATCCCGGTGCGCGGGATCGAGATTCCGCATTTCCGCTACGGTGACAACGACGACGGCGGCGTGGGCCAGGGTGACGGCAAGCCGGGCGACGAGGTCGACGGCGACGACGGCGGCTTGGGCCCCGGCGGTACGCAAGAGGGGCAGCACGTGCTGGAAGTGGATGTCTCGCTGGATGAGCTGGCGGACATTCTGGGCGAAGAGCTGGAATTGCCGCGCATCGATCCGAAGGGCAAGAATCGGCTGACCACCGAGAAGGATCGCTACAGCGGAATCCGATCCACCGGCCCGGAGTCACTGCGGCATTTCAAGCGTTCGTTCAAGCGCGCCCTGGCACGCCAAATCATCGCCGGAATATACAACCCGGATGACCCGCGTATCATTCTGGAACGCAGGGACCGGGTTTACCGCAGTTGGAAAACAGTGTTCAGCCCGCAGTCCAACGCCGTGATCATCTACATGATGGACGTCTCCGGTTCGATGGGCGATGAGCAGAAAGAACTGGTGCGGCTGGAGGC
>JACZTW010000229.1 GCA_022573485.1 Planctomycetota bacterium | reverse complement strand
ATGCCCGCCATGCAACCGGTCGAGTTGTGGAAAGAGACCGGGCGCGAGCAGACCATGGGCGAGACGCTGATCCATTTGCCCGATCAGGATTGGCGTTCCGGCACGGTGCTCGGCCCGACGCACGAAGAAGTCATCACCGACATCGTCCGCACCTTTGTGAGCAGTTACAAGCACCTGCCGATCAATCTGTACCAGATTCAGACCAAGTTCCGCGACGAGAAGCGTCCCAAGAGCGGCGTGCTGCGGACGCGCGAGTTCCTGATGAAAGACGCCTATTCCTTCGACGTCGATCTCGAGGGGCTGAATGCGAGCTATGACAAAATGTATGCCGCCTACTGCCGCATCTACGAGCGCTGCGGTTTGCCATACGTCTCAGTGGAGGCGGACAGCGGCGCCATCGGCGGAGACGTGTCCCACGAATTCATGGTTGCCACCGATGCCGGCGAGGACACTCTCGTGAAAACCGTCGATGGTTCCTACGCCGCCAACGTCGAGCGGGCTGAGGTGGCCACCCTGCCCGACCCCGGTTGCGATGGTCAACAGCCTGTCGAAGAAGTCCACACGCCGGGTTTGAAGACCATTGACGAAGTCAGTCGATTCCTACACTTCAAACCCAGCGACATGATTAAGACGCTGATCTACGAAGCAGAATACTACGATCTCGCCAAAGAATCACAGGCGGACATGCGGGCGGCTGAGCAGGTTAGATCCGGCCGCCTGTCCGCTGCAGCAGGGGGCAGCTTTTCCGAGATAATCGCGGTGCTCATCCGAGGTGACCACGACGCCAACGAGGCCAAGCTCACGAAAGTGCTCGGCGCTACGACACTCAAGCTGGCTGACGAGCATGAAATCCGAAATGCAACAGGTGCCGAAAAGGGGTTCTCCGGGCCGGTCGGGCTTGAGACT
The DNA here is from genome assembly GCA_022573485.1 of Planctomycetota bacterium. GTDB lineage: Bacteria > Planctomycetota > Phycisphaerae > UBA1845 > CAIVHJ01 > JACZTW01. Next base: position 5,488 of record JACZTW010000229.1, on the reverse strand, counting down.
CGAATCATCGCCGATCACGCGGTCGCGGTGATGCACAATGCCGTCACCGGCGCCAACAAGACGGACTATCACATCACGGGTGTGAATCCGGGACGGGACTTTGAACTCAAGGAAGTCGCCGACATTCGGTACGCGGTCGAGGGTGACCGGGCGCCCAACGGCCAAGCGCTGGAATTCGAGAAGTGCATTGAAGTCGGGCACGTCTTCAAGTTGGGTACGAAGTACTCAGACGCAATGAAGGCCACCTTCCTCGATCAAGACGGCAAGAGCCGGCCCTGCGTGATGGGCTGCTATGGCATTGGTATCAACCGCATCATGGCGGCGGCGATCGAAACACATCACGACGACGCCGGGATCATCTGGCCGATGCCCGTCGCGCCGTTTCACGTTTTGATTTGTTGTCTGGATATCAAGAACGACGAAGTCAGCCGGACATGCCGGCAAATCCACGACACGCTCGAGAGTCACGGCGTGGAAGTGCTGTTGGACGACCGCGAGGTCCGAGCGGGACCGAAATTCAAAGACGCGGATCTCATCGGCATCCCGATTCGGATCACGGTGGGTCAAAGAAGCCTCAAAGACGGATTGGTGGAGGTCAAGAATCGCGACTCCGACGATGTCCAGAAGCTCCTGCCGGACAAAGCGATCGAGGAAGTACGCTGCCGCGTACGCGACGCCCTCGCACAGCTCCACTGCGAGCAAATCTAGTGTCTCATCTGCCGTCGATTGATGAGTGTGCCACTGCTCTTGAGCAGTGCTTTCCCGCACCGCTGGCTTGAACACTGCTCAAGAGCAGTGGCACACGCTCGGTGGTGTGATCACTTGCCCCACGGGCGGAATCTACGTTTCCTTGGTGACTTGGAAGGCTGATCGGGCTCCTGCGCCTTCTCTTCTTCTCCGCAGTCTTCGGCCGGGGATGGGAGAGCAGTGGAAGGTTCCTCGACCGCGTCGATAATCAGTTCCGGCGAAAGCGAAATCACTTCTTCCCGTGGTATGGGAAAGTCCGGTGGGTCGGTCGCGGCGTCTAGTTCATCATCATGCTGCTGGCCCGCCGCAGCCAGGCGAACCACTTGCGTATCCACTTCCTGCTTTCGTTCTTCGATTTCGGCGGCGCGGCGATCCAATTCGCGGGCCTGCTCATCGAGCTTCTGCTCGCGCTCCTCCAACGCAGCGAACCGCTCATCGAGTTCGGCTCGCTCTGTTTCGGCCTGGTGACGCGCGTCTTCGGAAGGGTCGCCGGCACTGTCCGAGGATGCGTGCTCCATGCCTGCAAGTTGAGTATTCAATTGCTGTTCGCGCGCGCTCAGAGCGGCCTGAAGTTCAACCGACCGTTCCTCGCGACGGTCACACTCCTGTGCTCGCTGCTCAAGCTGTTCCTTCTCTGCCTGCAATTGGTTTCGATCTTCATCGAGCCGGCTCCGCATTTGCTCCAATCCACCCTCGCGTCTGCTCACCTCCGTTTCGAGTGTCTCGAGGCGGCGAATCCGGTCAACTGCCTCTTCGGCCTGCTCATCGAGCAGTTTGTGCTGTCCGTCGATGTCTTGCTGATGCTCGCGCAGGCTATCACGCTCGGCAACGAGCTGGGCGCGCAGCTCTTCAACTTCGTTACGCGAATCGGAATCGCCTCGTGCCCCTTCAAAGGCCGCCTGCCGCTTGGCAAGCTCTTGTTCGCGGGCTTCGAGTTCATGCTCTTGTTGTGTCAGTTGCTCGCTGGCGGACTGTACTTCGCACTTCAGGCCGCTGAGTTCGGCATGGCTTTTCTCAACTTCAGAGAGCTGCTCCATCAACTGCTGCTGGAACTCGCGAAGCTCTTCTTCCTTGGCAGCATGCGCCTGCTCCCATTCGAGGACTGAGTGCTCAGGACTGAGTGCAGAGGATCCGCTATCGGCAATACCCTCAGTGCTCAGTCCTCCGTCCTCAGTCCTCAGTCCTCCGTCTCGGGCTCGCTCCGTGTCGATATCGAAGCGCTCCAAACGAGCGTGGAAAGAGGCCCTTTCGTCCGTCAGTGCTCTTTCGCGGGCCTCCAGCTCCGCCGAGGCTGCTTCGATGCGGGCCAACATTGCTTTGGCTTCGACATCTTTCGAGGCCACGTTTTTGATTTGAATCTGCAATTGGCCGTCGATTTGAGACAAATCCGCCTCGCGACGGCGCAGATCACTATCCGCCGCGGCGAGTTCGCCGGCCCGGTTCTCGAGATCCTGTTTCGTTGTTTCCAGATTCAAGAGGTCGGCGGCGAGTGATTCGCGTTGAGCGGCCACCTCAGCCTCGGCGTTTTCGATCTCCGCCAAGCGGTCGGCGAAGGTCGCTGTTTCTTCAGCCAGCCGTTCGAACTCCGCCTTGGCAGCATCTTTCTCACGAGCCAACTCGCGTTCTCCGGTTTCAAGCTCAAGCGGTCTCTGCGCCAGGGCTTCGAGATCACTCTTTATCGCTCGCCGGCGGTCCTGCGATTCGCGGGCTTCCTGCGCGAAGGCCTCACGCTGGCGGGCCTGTTGATTGCGCTGGGATTCGAGCCGTTTTTCGGTGGCGGCGAGGTCGCGGGCCTTGGCGCCGAGCTCCTGATCGAGTTCGCCCGCCTGGCGCTCCCGGCAGGTGATCGATTCGAGATCCTCCCGCACTTGTTCCTCGCGGCTTTGGAGGTCGCGTAACTGTGTTTCCACGGTGTGGCAGGTCTCCTCGACTTCCTGCTCCCGTTGCTCGACGATGCGGACGCGCTCGGCGAGTTCTTCATCGGTCCGGGCCACTTCGCGACGTTGCGTGTCCATGCGCTCATATTCGTCTTTTGCTTCTTGAAACATGGACGCGGCTGTTCGTTCGTGGTCGTCGATCGTCTGCAACCGCTCATCGACTTCCTTCTTGATGCCCAGTATTTCCGATTCGCGCTGCCGAACGCGGGCCTCGTGCTCGGCGACGGCGGCCTCCTGCCGATCGAGTTCCGCGAGCAGATCTTCGAGTTGTTCGGACTGCTCCCGAAACCGCTGGGAGCGCTGCACCATCTCCTGCGTGCGCGTCGAGACCTCAGCCGCGTCTTCGCACGCACGAGCGATCTCCTCATGCTTGGCAGCGAGATCCTGCGCCTGATCCGTCACAGCCTGCTCGCGCCGGGCCAAATCGGCCTTTTGTTCGTCGAGTTGCTGAACTTGCCCGTCCAGCTCCTCCAGCCGCGACTCCAGCCAGTCGTTCTTTTCACGCAGGGCAGTCTCACGCTCTTCAACCTCGGCGAGTGTCGCGGCGAGGTCGGCTTCGCGTTCCTCCAGGCGTTGCGTCGCCTCCCGATCCAGCGAGGAGTCGGCCAAACGGTCCGCAGGTCCGCCAAGCCGCCCGGTAGTAAAGGCTGAGTCACTCATGCGATCGAGGAGTGCGTCATCGGCGGCGATAATGCCGCTGTCGCCCGGATCGAGGTCCAGGCCGGTACCGCTGCCGCCCAGATCGGCGGCTTCGCTCACCATATCGAACGCATCGGCGCTGCTCGACGTCTCAATTGCTCGATCCGGCGGAGACGTACGAACGGACTCCGCCAGCCGGACCGTGTACTCGTTCGTGCCGAAGCGCAGGACATGGCCTTCGAATACATAGGCGAGGCTCATGCGTTTGCTGTTCACGTAGGTTCCGGTCGCGCTGGCGAGATCGCAGACCACCGCCACGCCGTCCAGCAGGAACAAAAGTGCGTGTGCCCGCGAGACGTGGTTGCCCTGCACGACCAAATCATTGCCGGCAAGCCTGCCTACGGAGGATACAGGCCGCGTCAGTTCCACGGTCTCGTTCGTTTCTACATTGTCCAGGAACATCCAGGAGTCCATTGACATCAGGTCGGCAGGCCCGGCCGATGCACCCGACTGCGCGGGTTCGGGGAACTCGATCGAGACCTTGAACCTGAAGCTGCGGATGCGGATCTCGTCGCCGTCGTGCAATTCTTCGAGTTCGACGACTTGTTCGTTCAAGTAGGTTCCCTTGCGGCTGCCCAAATCGCGCAGGAAGACCTGTGTGCCGGTAATGACAATCGCGCAATGGCTGCTGGAGACCTGCGGGTGCCGCAGTCGTACTTTGCAGCCTTCGCGCGAACCGATCAGCGTGACCGGCTGCCGGATGTTGAGCGTACGCTGCTGCGAAGGGTCGGCGCGCAGAGAGGTCAACTGCACGCGCGGAGCGCTGAGCGCAAGCGTTGGAAGCTGGAGTGCGCTTTGGGTCGGGTCGGGTCCCATCTTTCCCTCTGGATCCTTACACAATACACCCACCATGCGGGACCAAGCCGTGTCTTGACTCGCGGTTTCTGTTCAGTGCGGCTACAACGATGCCCACGAAACGCATAGCGAAACATCGAGCCGAGGGCTGATATACCAGTTTAGGCGCATCCGGGCTCGATTTCTATGGCTACGAGGCCCCTCCGCACGTCACATAACATTTTGCTATTTCAACGGTTATGGCCGCTTTGGTCCGGTCCGGCGGCAGGATTGGCAGCGACAAGCCACACGACCCGCCTGGGTTATTCCGATTGCTGCGCTCCGAGTTGACCGGTTGAGCCCGCCGCCTAGACTGGCAGGACTCATGGGATCGATCCGTCCACCCAAACAAGTCAAGCTTCTCGTAGGACTGCTCAGCGGCGACCGCGACCTCATCAGTCGGGCCTGCCAATTGTTGTCCAAGCAATTCGGCGAGATTGACCTCCGCAGCGAATACTGGCCTTTCGAGCAAACCGACTATTATTCGGACGAACTGGGCGAGCATATCGAGCGGCGGTTCGTGTCCTTCTCGCAGTTGATCCACGCCAACGCCATTGCGGAAATCAAGCGGCAAACCAACGACATCGAGAGCCGCATCTGCGAGGATCTGGCCCGGCCCACCGATCACAGGCTGGTGAACCTCGATCCTGGGTATGTGGCGCTGAGCAAGCTCGTTTTGGCGACAACAAAGGACTACGCCCATCGTATATACCTTCGGCGGGGGATTTACGCGGAGGCCACGCTGCGCTTCCACGACGGCGGCTGGCACCCGTGGCCCTGGACGTATCCCGACTATGCCTCGAAAGCGTACCAAGAGTTTTTCATGACCGTGCGCGAGCAACTGAAAAAGCAGTACAGCGATTTTGACAACGACCGGCGAGGGATCAACAGCAGTGGATGAGCTTTTGATTTGGGCAGTGGGCATCAGCCTCGCGGGCGGTTTTGTCCTGTCGGCGGTCGGAACGGCCATCGTTCGCCGCATCGCGCTGCGCCGCCAGTTCGTCGATCATCCCGGCGGACACAAAAGCCACACGAAACCCGTGGCCCTGGGCGGCGGGATTTCCATCACGCTGGCGCTGATCTCGCCGATCCTGCTCGGCTTCATTTTCCTGCGGGTTGTCTGCGACGGCGGCGAGGCGCCCGCCTGGATTCCCGAAGCGCTCCGCGTTCACTTGCCCGGCCTGCTGAGCCAAGCAACGCCCGCTCTTGGCATCGCGGCGGGTGCGATCGTGCTCCACGTTCTTGGCCTCATCGACGACGCCAAGCATCTC
>JACZTW010000228.1 GCA_022573485.1 Planctomycetota bacterium | reverse complement strand
GCGATCACGCGGTCGTAGGCTTTGATGCTCTCCGGCGTGCCATACTCGCCAAAATAATAGCGGCGTTCGTCCAATTCCACGAACGCTTGATCTGCACACTTCTTGCGTTTTTGCCTGCGGTATTTCGGGATACGACGGCGGGGCGTGCTCGGTTTCTTCATGGGAAACGGCCTCCAAAACTGCGAAACGTATCACGTATACGTTTCTGCCTTTGGGTTACAGCCGCTCCGCCACGAAGGCGGGTGATCGCAACTAGCGATCTCAGCTTGAGTTATCGAAACTAGCGGGGGCTGGACTCGAACCAGCGACCTCCGGGTTATGAGCCCGACGAGCTGCCAACTGCTCTACCCCGCAACAGAATAGGCACGCAAGATACACGATGAACCCGATTTGTCAACCGGGAGATCGGTGCTCATCCGCAGGCTCTGGCATCCGACGGGCTGTTCAATATCACCGCCGAGGCAAGAGTTCCGTCAAATGCCCGCTACGATCTTGAGCAAATACATACACAACAGGCCGCAGTAGGTACCTAATACATAGCCCGCGATGGCCAGCAGCGCTCCGACGGGTGCCAATGAGGGATGAAACGCCGAGGCCACGACCGGCGCAGTGGCGGCTCCGCCGATGTTGGCCTGCGATGCCACGGCAATGAAGAAGATCGGAGCACGAATCAGCCAGCCGACGCCCAACAATATAACTACGTGAATCAGCATCCATATCGCACCCATTACGAGGAAGCCCGGATTGTCCCAGATCTGCGTGAAATCAGCGCCGGCGCCGATACACGTCACCAACAAGTAGATCATCACAGTGCCGAGCTTCGAGGCGCCCGCTCCCTCAAGCTGGCGAGCCGGCGTCAGGGATAATGCCACCCCGAGCGTCGTGACGATCACGTACTTCCAAGCGGATTTGGGAACGAAGACAGTGATGAACGATAGCGTCTCGCTCTGTGCGAGAAACTCCCCCAGCAATTCGCCTGTCTTGTAACTCAGCCAGCCGCCGAGGAACCCGATCGCGAGAATCTGCATAAAATCGGAAACGCTTGCAACGCGTGATGATCGCTCCTGAAAATCCTCCATGCGGCGCTCCAGATCACGAATGGCCTGGGCATCAGCGCCGGTCCAGCGATCGATCGACTTTTGTCGCCCCGAGACGTAGAGCAAAATTCCCATCCACATGCCACCGACCGCAGCATCGACCACGACCGCAGCCCCGTACATTTCCTCTGAAGCTCCGGACGCCTCCTTCAGAGCCAGCATATTGGCGCCGCCGCCGATCCAACTTCCCGCGAGGGTGGACATGCCCTGCCAAGCATCGGGCGGCAACATGAACCCAGTGAGCAGCAACGCGATCGGGCCGCCGATGACCACGCCGAACGTACCGGCCAGGAGCATCACCACAGCCTTGGGGCCGAGTTTCACAATGCCCTTCAAATCCAGGGCGAGGATCAAAAGCACGAGGCTTGCGGGCAGAACGAACGTCTTCACGAAGCTATAGAGTTCTGATTCAACCGGTATGAGTCCTGCCGTCGCGAGTGCAGCGGGCACGAAGTAGCAGAACACAAGGACGGGTATGATTTTGAACAGGCGTCCGAAGACGGGATGTTCGGCGAGCCAGAAAATGACGGCCAACACGGTCAGCAGTACGGCAAGAATGCCGGCTGGGTGCTGTACGATCGGGCTCTGGCTTGTCACCGCTGCGAACATTGCCTGGCACTAATAAGGTATCTTTGCCAAGGCGTCCAGTTGCGTATGGCGGCAGGGCGGTTCTGCCTCAAAAACGGAGCGAATCGGCGTCGTTGGTGGCGAGCCAAGAAGCGAATAGGGCGGCGATGATGCTTGTGATCAAGAGCGCGATCAGTCGCCCGCACGGCGCACACCGTGTCCGCCAGCGCCGGCGGTGGAGTTCTTGTCGGCATCGGGTGGAGCGCTGCATGAGGTTTCGGCGCCAGATCGCCCGAGCCTCTGGCGGTTGGCGGCAATCCAGCGATAGGCCAATCGGGCCAGCGCGTTCAGGCCGGGCAGCCGGTAGATCCAGGCTATGTTCCCCCAGATGGGGAGACGCCGAACAATGTGATACAGCGCATCGGCGCCGACGAGGATTTCACCTCCGGGCGTGATCAGCCGCATCCCACTATTGAAATCGCCATCTGCCAATCGTGGAAACCGCTCGTCCAACCCCGGCGATTGGCGCGGAACATACTCGAATCGCGAGTGTCGATCGCGCCGCTTGATCCGCTCGATCTGCCGCAGGCAGAACGAACACTCGCCGTCATAGACGACCACCGCTTTGGCTTGATTCTGCGCCATCGCACGCCTCCTCAGCCGCCACCGTACTCCGGGCGGCGGCACCACCGTCAGCCCACGGGCCTCATCCGATCGGCCCTGTTCTCTTGCACAGTGCCCATGTTTACGACTACTATTATACCCTCTCGGAACCATGCAGCCCCTAATAGGCCACGAATCGGAGATTAATAATGTTCAGGAAACCAAACGCCCTCGCCGCCATCGTCATACTCACAATGGTTCAAGCCTTCGCAACCTCAACGACGGCTGGCCCTCAGGACGCGAAACAACCGCCTGAAGACAAGAAACCGGAGGCCAAGAAGGCCGAGCCCGCCAAACCGAAAGGGCCCGCCAAACCAAAGGGCCCACCATGGCAGACCGCGTGAAGAGTTACGCCGAAGTTCGCCTCACGACGGACCTCAAGAAGCTGTCGCCCGACGAGCGAAAGATGATCCCGCTGCTGATCGAAGCCGCCGAGCAAATGCACAAGATTTTCTGGATCGAGGCCTATGGTGACCGTCAGAAGCTGCTGGCGTCGATCTCGGACCCCGCGACGAGGCAATTCGCCAAGATCAACTACGGGCCCTGGGATCGGCTGGGCGATGACAAGCCGTTTGTCCCGGGCGTCAAGGCCAAGCCGCTGGGAGCGAACTTCTACCCGCAGGACATGACCAAAGAGAAATTTGAACAGGCGCTCGCCAAGCAGGCCGACCAAGCCAAAGAACTCAAGAGCCTCTACACGATCGTTCGCCGAGACGCGGAAGGCAAGCTGAAGGCCATTCCCTATCACGAGTTTTTCAAAGAGCCGACGCGCATCGCCGCCGAGAAGCTCGAGCAGGCCGCCGCGCTCGCCAAAGATCCGGGCTTGAAGAAGTACCTCACGCTGCGCGCGAAGGCCCTGCGCACCGGCAAGTACCGCGAGAGCGACGAAGCCTGGCTGGACATGAAGAACAACGGCATCGATATCGTCATAGGCCCGATCGAGACCTATGAGGACAAACTCTTCGGCTACAAGGCCGCTCACGAGGCCTATGTGCTGGTCAAGGACAAAAAGTGGAGCAAGAAGCTCGCCGAGTACGCCAAGTTCCTGCCGGACTTGCAGCGGGCACTGCCCGTCGGAGACGAGTTCAAGTCGGAGGAGCCCGGCACGGATTCGGATCTGAATGCTTATGACGTCATTTACTACGCAGGCGACTGCAACGCCGGGGCCAAGACCATTGCCATCAACCTGCCCAATGACGAGCAAGTGCAGCTCAAGAAGGGCACGCGCCGCCTGCAACTCAAAAACGTCATGCGGGCCAAATTCGACAAGATCTTGATGCCCATCGCCAAAGAACTCATCGCCGAAGATCAGCTCAAGCACGTGACCTTCGACGCATTCTTCGAGAATACGATGTTCCATGAGGTCGCCCACGGGCTCGGCATCAAGAACACAATTAACGGCAAAGGGACGGTTCGCGAGGCACTCCAGGATCTTGCTTCGACACTCGAAGAAGGCAAAGCCGACGTCCTCGGTCTGTTCATGATCGAACAACTCCGTGAGGGGGGCGCGATCACCGGCGGCGATATCAAGGACAACTATGTGACGTTCCTCGCGGGCATGTTCCGCTCGATCCGCTTCGGTGCGGCCAGCGCCCACGGGCGGGCCAATATGCTGCGGTTCAACTGGTTCAACGACATGAAGGCTGTCACACGCGACTCGGCGACTGGAAAATACCGTGTCGATTTCGACAGCATCCCCAAGGCTGTCGAAGCATTGTCCAGTACGATTCTGACCTTTCAGGGGCGGGGCAATTACGACGGATACAGTATGTTGATGGCCATTATGGGCTCGATGCGTTCGCAACTGCGCTCGGACCTCGATGGCCTGCGGAAGGCCGGTATTCCGGTGGATATTGTCTTCAAACAGGGTATGGCCGAGTTGAAATGAACGATGATGCGCATCACGGATGCGGCCGAGGAGTCACGTCGACGTATGGAAAGTGGCGGTACAGGCCTCCATCATCCATGCCGTAGCCGACCACCCAGGCATCGGGAATCGTGAACGCCGTATAGTCGGGCTGGATGTCCACGTCCGGGCTTCTGCCGCAGATTTTGTCGAGCAGGATGGCGAACTTGAGCGACTTGGGCTTACGGGTCAAGAGCTGTTCGCGGATGGCCATCAGCGTGCGGCCGGAGTCGAAGATGTCATCCACAACCAGCACATGCTTGTCGCGGATGTTCTTTTCGTCAACCATTCGCCAATCCACTTCAACGCGGTCGGCCACGATCTTCTCGCCGTAGCTCCGAGCGATCAGCGGCTCGATCGGGCAGATCAGCTTGTGCGGGTGCAGCCCGCCGACGGTATGGAAGTGTCGCACGAGATCAGCGGTAAACATGAAGGCCCCGCTGAGCACCGGCATGACCGTCAAATCAATAGTGCCGTCGGCGTTCGGATCCTTTTGCAGATCCTCAATGATTTGCCGCCCGATTTCGCAGACGCGGTTGCGAATGCTGTCCTCGGAAATCGGGAACTGATCGATATGGTCGGGTTCTCGGGTCGTCATTTCAGTCGCTGGTTGGGGCACGATTTACCTCAGTGCTATTCTTACCGATCAGCCTGGTCTTGTACAGTCATCGCCGGGCAGCGCGAGACCCGATCCGAACAAGCACCCGGCGACATTTCGCGCCCCGTCGATTTCGACTCTCGACAGTCTCAGAATCCGATTCTACATCATTGCCTCCATGCGGTTGCGCACAAATGGGTTTGTTCGGCCACTGGGCTTTTCGCCCTTCGCACACTTCCTGACCGCAGGCCGAATCACTTTCCAAAGGGGCGCGCACCACCTGCGCACGCGGGTCCGCCCATCTGACTAACTTGACAGGCGCTCGCCTATTAGTCGATGAGAGACCGATCACGTGGCAGGCCAAGCAGGAAGGGGGCCTCACGACCCAACTGGCAGGGCTTACTTGATTCTCCCCCCAGAATTGCCGATCTGCCACAGGGCGAGGAGTTCAGGAAACCCGGATCATGAATCGGGACCCTCTCAATCACGCGGCATCGCCGACCTCCGGCGCGGCGCTTATCGAGGCACCGGGCGATGCCGATTCCGCAACTCAGAGCAAGAGTTCTTCCGACTCTGAACCACTTCGCGGGAACCGTCTGAATCGCTGGTCGGTCTGGCGCGCCCGACTCAGCATTCCGTCCCTGCTGGCCCACGGTGACGAAAAGTCGGTCGTCTCCGTCTTCACGGCGGTCAACGGCGGACTGACGATCCTCATCATCAGCCTGCTGGCGTGGCTTTGCGACTTGCCGTTGCTCTTTGCGGCGCTGGGCCCGACCTCGTTCATTCTGCACAGCGCCCCGCTTTCCATTCAGGCGGCGCCACGGTCCATCATCCTCGGCCATTTCATTGGCATCGCCTGCGGTGTAGGCTCGTTGCTCGTCTTCAGCTTCCTCGGGGGAGAGACCATCACGCTCCAGAGCGGCGGGGCGGCGTTGTGCAGCGCGTCACTGGCCCTGGCGGCCACTTGCTACTTCCTGGTCCGCTGTTCCTGTCCCCACGCCCCGGCGTGTGCCAGCGCACTGGTTGTCGCTCTGGGCGCGGCCTCGACGTGGACCGCCGTGCTCTGCATGGCCGCCGCCACACCGTTGATGCTCAAAAACAGGGCCTGCCGCAGCGGTTCCCGCTCTTTTTTCGTGGCCTGAGTCCAGCGCCGCAGCAGCTCCACCTGTTGGAGGTTGAGCACGTCCGTATAGGGGTTGCGCAGGGCAATGGATTTTTGGATCACCGGGTTGTGGCCTAGCAGGCTGTCCCGGCCGGTGATCTGGTAAATGGCCTGCCGGGTCCGTTCAAACTCACTGGCGATCTCCCGGTCGAAGCCTTCGCCGGAAGATAGCCGGGCATAGAATCGGGCCGTTGCCAGCTGGGCCCGGGCCATTTCCAGCTGGGCGTTATCGATGGCCGCGTGGAAGAAATACCACTCCTCATACAGCTTGCGCAGCTGGTCCAGGTTCCCCCGGTCCTCCTGGATCACGGCCTCCAGGGCAGTGCCCAGGCCGTACCACCCGGGGACGTTGTAGCGCGTCTGGGTCCAGGCGAACACCCAGGGGATGGCCCGCAGGCTGTTAAAGTCCACCTGGCTCCCCG
>JACZTW010000227.1 GCA_022573485.1 Planctomycetota bacterium | reverse complement strand
CTCAAGGCGGCCATTGAGGCCGCAGGCCTCTCGACGGACAACTTCTCGCCGTCCGCGGTGGAGTACGCGATCAGCCGCGCGAAGAACAACCTTCAAACCGCTGCCGAGATGGCCGAATTCGAGACCGACTGGCGACAGAAGACCTTCGCCAGGATTTATTCGGTCTACGAACGGCAAATGGCAGACATGGAAGCTCTCGACTTCGATGACTTGCTGATGCGGGTCGCGCGACTGCTCAAACAGGACAAGGAACTGTGCGAGCAACTGCAAGATCGCTTTCGATATGTCCTGGTCGACGAGTACCAGGACACCAACGCCGCCCAATACGCCATCGCCGGGCAGCTCACCGCGCGGCACGGAAACCTCTGTGCCACCGGTGATCCGGATCAATCCATTTACGGCTGGCGCGGTGCCGACATCGAAAACATCCTCGCGTTCGAGCGGGATCACCCAGGTGCCAAGATCGTTCGATTGGAGCAGAACTACCGATCGACCAAACGAATTCTCTCTGCGGCCGACAGATTGATCGCCGCCAATGCGTTTCGCAAGGAAAAATCGCTCTGGACCGAGCATACCGACGGCGTTCCGGTTCGAGTGGTGGAATGCGAAGACGGATCGGACGAATCACGCTGGATCATCGAGGATTTGGCGCTCCGCCTGCGCGAAGGTACCGATTCCAACGACGTGGCCGTATTTTATCGGATCAACGCCATGAGCCGGGCGATCGAAGAGGCCCTGCTGCGCGGCGGGATTGCCTATCAAGTGGCCCGCAGTGTCGAGTTCTACAACCGAAAAGAAATCAAGGATGTGCTGGCCTATCTGCGCGTGCTGGTGAATCCGGCGGACGATGTCTCGTTCTTGCGGATCATCAACACCCCGACGCGGGGCATCGGGGCCACGACGGTACAACGACTGAGGGCTCATGCCGAAAAGAAAGGCTGCCGGCTATTCGAACTTCTGGCGGGCGACGTGGACCTCGGATTCCTCGGGCGATCGGCTTCCAAGGTGAGGGCCTTTGCGGAGCTGATGCAACCGTTGCACAAGGTCGTGGACCTGCCGGCGCTGCAGGCCTTGGAAACAGTGATGAGTCGGTCGGGATTGCGGGCGATGTATCAACAGGAAACCGGGCTCGACGACGCCCCGCGTGCCAACTTGGACGAATTGCAGAATGCCGCGGCGCAGTTTCAGGCGGAACATCCGGACGCCACGCTCCTCGACTGGCTGGAGCATGCCGCGTTGATCAGCGATATCGACGGCGTCAGTGACGACGCGACGTCCAAGGTCACGCTCATGACGCTCCACGCCGCCAAAGGTCTCGAATTCCCCAAGGTCTACATCATCGCCGTCGAGGACGGTCTGCTGCCGCACGCCGGTTACAAGGATGAGCCCGCACAATTGGAAGAAGAGCGTCGCCTGTGCTTCGTGGGCATGACTCGCGCCAAAGAGCAGCTCACACTCAGCTATGCACAATGGCGCACGATTCGGGGGATGAATACGCGTACGACGGCTTCCCAATTCCTGGCAGAACTGCCCGGCGAGGAAATCGAGTGGGATTTGCAGCAAGAAGAAGAATCGTTCCGTGACAAAGACGACTTTCAGCGCCGGAGTCGGGGCGACTACCGCGAGTGGAAGACCGGCATGTACTTGCGTCACCCACAGTTCGGCCTGGGTCGGTTACTGTGGAAGCAGTCGAGCGGCGAATTCACACGCGCCGGCGTGCAGTTCACGTCGTGCGGCGAGAAGACGCTGTTCCTCGAATATGCGAAGATGACGCCGCTCGATGTGGATGAATGTCAATTGTAAGAAAGTAATCAGTAACCAGTAGCGAGTAGGTGGTTGATGGCGCGGAAGAATCAAATGATCGCACTTGATGTGAGCCCCCTGGCGAATCGGAAGCTGGGCAAGTATGGATTGACGCGCGCCCAACTGAACCGCTTGGCTCCGCGAGTCAAGCGGATCGTCACGCGGGTCGAGCGTGAACGGGGCGACGGTGGTCATCGCTACCGGGAGCTGCCGCACGATCGGCTGATGCGGCAGGCTGTCGAGGAGTTCGCCAAAGCGCTGCGCCCCAAGACACAGAACCTGGTCGTTTTGGGCATCGGGGGATCTGCCCTGGGCGCGACCGCCCTGCACCAAGCGCTGAATCATCCGCAATACAACCTCCTGAGCCGCCGCAAGCGCGGCGGGCCGCGATTGTTCGTTATGGACAACGTCGATCCTGCTCACTTCGCCGGCATGCTCGATGTCATTAAAGACGATTTGCCCGGCACGCTGTTCAACGTGGTCACCAAGTCGGGCGAGACGACCGAGTGCCTGAGCCAGTTTCTCGTCGTCCGCAACTTGCTGACCCGGCGGCTCGGGCGCGAAGAGGCCAAGCGGCGTATCGTCGTCACCACGGATTCGCATTCGGGCACCATGCGCGCGATCGCCGACCGCGAGGGGTTTGCTTCGCTGCCCGTGCCGGACGGCGTCGGCGGGCGCTTCAGTGTGCTGTCCGCAGTCGGCCTGTTCCCGGCGGCGATGTGCGGGATCGATATCAAAGCAGTGCTCAAAGGCGCAGCGGAAATGGACGACATGGTGCGGTCCACATCGCTGCAACGCAATCCAGCGGCTCTGTTCGCCGCAGTCAACTACCTCTACTACAAGAAAGGCCTGGACCTCTCGGTGATGATGCCCTACAGCAACGCCCTCAGCGGGCTCGCGGACTGGTTTCGGCAACTGTGGGCTGAAAGCCTGGGCAAAGCACGCAACGAGTCGGGCGGCAAGCTCATAAGCGTCGGCCCCACGCCGATCCGCGCACTGGGCACGACCGATCAGCACTCGCAGCTTCAGCTTTACCGCGAGGGGCCTAACAACAAACTGATCACGTTCCTCGAAGTCAGCCGGTTCGATAAAGACGTGCCGATCCCCAAGGCCTACAAAGATCAGCCGGCGCTGTCCTATCTGGGCGGTACCTCGATGGGCAAACTGTTGAATACGGAAAAGCAGGCCACCGAGCAGGCGCTCCTGGCGAGCAGCAGGCCTTGCATGACCATCCGCTTCCCAAGCGTCAGTCCGCACGCCGTCGGGCAGTTCATTTACATGCTGGAGGTCGCCACGACAATCGCCGCCGGGCTGTTCGGCGTCAATCCATACGACCAACCCGGCGTGGAACTCGGCAAGAAGATCACGTATCATTTGCTCGGCAGGGAAGGGTATGGAAATATCAACGCGCTGATGCACAGGGAAAGACATCAAACGTAGGAGTCTTTGTGTATCGCGAAACACACGACGTCAGACGAGGAATCTGCTAAACGACGAAGTCAATGGGGGAGATCCAACGCTTGGCTTGCCGTTTAGCAGGCCTCTTGAGTGCTTGGTTGGTTGAGGAAACGAACTTATGCGACATGCAGTAATCATGGCCGGCGGTGCAGGCACGCGACTCTGGCCGCTGAGTCGGCGGAAACGGCCCAAGCACTTCCTCAAGCTCATTGACGGCAAGAGCTTGATGCGGGCGTCGTTCGAGCGGCTGGTCGGCTTCCTGCCGCCGGAACAAATCAACGTCATTACCAGCGATGCGCACCTGGACCTTGTAGCGAGCGAACTGCCGGAGCTGCCGCGTGAGAACTTGATCGGCGAGCCCGCCGTGCGCGACACTGCCAACGCGGTGGGATTGTCGGCGTTCATTCTGCACGAGCGCGATCCGGACGGCGTGATGGGCATCTTCACCGCCGATCACGTGATCACGCCCGTCGATCGTTATCAAGCCGCGCTCCAGACCGCGTACTCCGCGGCGGCGGACCATGCCGACGCGCTGGTCACGCTGGGCATTACCCCGACCGAGCCGCACACGGGTTATGGGTATGTGCAGCGCGGCGAAGCGCTCGGCGCCGGCGTGTACGAGGTTCGCGAGTTCAAAGAAAAGCCCGACCGGGCGACCGCGCAGCGCTATCTCGACAGCGGCCAATACTATTGGAATAGTGGGATGTTCGTCTGGCGGATGCAGACGATTCTTGACCAATTCAAGAAGCATCTGCCGGAGAATCATGCTCAATTGTCGCGCATCACGCAGGCGGGGGGATCTGCTAAACGGCAAGCCGCGATCGAGGAGGTTTATCCCAATCTGCACAAGATTTCGATCGATTACGGCGTGATGGAGAAGGCGGATCGAGTCATTCTATGCGAGATGGACTGCAACTGGCTCGACGTGGGATCGTGGACCTCGCTCGAAGGCGTGCTCGGCACGGACGCCGAAGGCCAGGTCGTCGCCGCGAACAACACAATCACGGTGGACTCGAAGAACAACGTCTTTGTCTGCGAGGATGACCACTTGCTGGCCACCATCGGCCTGGAGGATATCGTCATCGTCCGCTCCGCCGACGCCACGCTGGTGTGCCACAAGAATGACGTACAGAAGATCAAGGATCTGGTGAGCAAGCTGGACGAGCGATACCTGTGAATTTCAATCATCATCGGCGACTGGACACTGGTTGATGCCCCGTTATCTCGGAATCGATCACGGCAGCAAGCGTCTCGGCCTGGCGGTTGGCGACACGGACATGGGCTTGGCCACGCCGCTGAAGCAGCTCGACAGCAGCGGTACGCCGCAGGGCGATGCCGCACAGTTTCGCCCGCTCATAGAGGAATATGGCATTGACGCCATCGTCATTGGGTTGCCGATCAACATGGATGATACGGAAGGCGACCAAGCCAAGCTGGTTCGAAGATACGGCGAAGCTTTGGCGAAGGAACTGGGCCTGCCGCTTGAATTCTACGACGAGCGTTTGAGCAGCGCCGCAGCCGACAGCCTCCTGAACGAACGCGAAGAACTAACAATGAAGAAACGCAAAGCGCGGCGCGATGCCCTGGCGGCAAAGACTATTTTGCAGGGGTTTCTGGATCATCGCCGCGATGAAGTGGGCGGTTGATGCGATGCAGCGACTGCCGTGCCCCAGATTGCGAGGAGATCCGCCCCGCTTGATGATTCGCGCAGGCTGAAGCCTGCGGCTCCTTGTTTCAACTAAGTCGAGTCTGATATCCCGATCCATGGCTGACCAAAAGACACCTCGCCGGAAGCGAATCGATCCCGATGATCTGCGCATGTCGTTCGGCGATCACTTGGAGGAGCTGCGCACGCGGCTCATTCTCTCGCTGGTCGGCTTGGTGGCCGCGACGATCGTCTGCCTGATCTTCAACAAACACGTCATCAGTTTCGTGCTGCGGCCCGCGTTCGTTGTGCTTCGCAAATACGGGCAGGAACCCGCCCTGCAATCGCTGAGCCCGCCGGACACTTTCATGATCTGGATCAAGATCGCCCTGCTGTGCGGTGTGGTGCTCAGCTCGCCGTGGCTCATTTGGCAGATGTGGCAATTCGTGGCCAGCGGCCTCTACGAGGTCGAGCGCCGCTATGTGCGGTGGTTCGGCCTGGCATCGCCGGTGTTGTTCCTGGTCGGCGTGACGTTCATGTTCTTCGTCGTGCTGCCCATCGTGTTGAACTTCTTCGCCAGCCTGAACCAGAGTTTCCCGGTACCGGGTACCGAACTGACCTGGCTGGAGGAGCTACTCGTTGGGCCTCAGGAAGTCGTGCCGGAATCGCCCCAAGCTATGCCACCGCTCGTCTCCCTGCTGAATGAGGATCCGCAACAACCGCCGCCTGGGACATTGTGGTTCAATCAGACTCTTAACCAGTTGCGGCTTGCCGGTGTCGATCGCACCTATCAAATGCGGATGCGGCCCCTGGAAGACGCAGCGGCGGTGTCCAGCCAGTATTCCATCGACTTCTATGTGTCGTTCATTCTGACGCTGTCGCTGGCCTTCGGTGTTGCCTTCCAGCTTCCAATCGTGGTGATCTTCCTCAGCCTCAGCGGCATCGTGTCTGTCGAGGACTTGGCCCGAGCGCGCAAGTATGTCATCTTCGGTATCGTCATTGCCTCTGCCTTGCTGACTCCGCCCGACGTCTTCAGCCAGATCCTGCTGGCGATTCCAATGGCGATCCTCTACGAGGGTGGGTTGATTGTTTCGCGGATGATGCTTCGATCAAGGGCCGACTGACGAAAGTCTAGTCGGGAGTTCCGGTCGCGGTATCGCGGAAGCCGACGAAGCGCTCTGCCAAATCGCGGTAGGAACCGACCAAGTCACGGCACACCAGGTCGACGCGCTGCTGGAGTTCCTTGCGTTCCCGAATGACCTTCTTAGCCAGGCGTTCGAGGCGCTCGACACGCTGACCCCGGCGCCGGCGAGCCTGATGGTCGGCCAGCGTTTGCTTGACCACTGTGGTGAGGCGGCTAAGGTCGAACGGCTTGGTGAATAGATCAACAGCGCCGAGGCGCATGGCTTCGACGGCCCGGCCGAGAGTGGGCTGGCCCGTCATAATCAAAACGGGATATTCGTCCCGCGCCCGGATGGTGCGGATGAGGTCCAGGCCGTTGCCGTCCGGCAGCA
>JACZTW010000226.1 GCA_022573485.1 Planctomycetota bacterium | reverse complement strand
CGAGAGTAGGCCGATCGCTCCCGTCACTTGAGCGTGGAGGGTTTCGGGGTGACCCAGCGTTGCGTTGCCGTCGCTGAAGATGTCAACTGCCAACTGCCCGCTCTGGATGACTTCGACGGAGATTTGATCCGTAGTCGACTGGCATGTTTCCGAATCGGTAACGGTGACTTCGACGACCACCGTTTCAGGCCCAATGGCATGCAGGATCGCATTGGCAGTCGTCTCATCGGAGAGAAACGCTGAATCGACGCCGTCAATGATCTCCCAGGCATACTCCAGCGCGCCGGGGCTGGATTCATTCGTGGTGTCCACGCCCAGCGTGATGTTCGCGCCCAGAGCGACGCAGGCATCGAGGAAAGTGCCCTCGGTGCAGGCCGGGGGATCGATCTCGACAATCAAGTCCGTGGTCGTGTTAATGATCGTGATCGGCAGATCGAAGCCGGTCGTCACGCCCAACACATCGGTGGCCGTGACCTTGAGAATGAAGATGCCGCACTGCGAAAATATGGCCGAGGTCGCGGCGGCGGTTTCATCGCCGAAGGTCACTTCGCCTTCGCCCGCGTCCAGGCTCCACAGGAATGCAAACGGCTCAAGCCCCCCGCGGGCCTCCGCCGACAGATTGACCGTGAACGGATCGGACGGGAAGACCTCAGCCTGTGCTTCAACCACCAGCGCCCCCGGATCCTCGGAGACGACAATCACGACCTCGAAGAAACTCGATTCGCCGTCGCCGCCGAACACCGTCAAGCGAAAGGTATAGGTACCCTCAAAAACCAGAGTCAAATTGGCGATGCTGATGGTTCCCAGATCGACCGAGCCGATATCGGGTTGACTGGGGCTGCCTTGCAGGGCCTCCCAGTCGAATAAATAGGGTGGTTCGCCGCCGAGCACTTCGCCGCGCAGCGAGAGGACCGCGTTAGGGGTGATCGAGTGGGAGCTGGCCGTGATCACGACGGCCAAAGGCACGGTCAGGGCCGGCCCCTGGCCGATGCTGGGCGACAGCCGGTTGGTTACCGCAAACAGTTCGGCCGAACAGAACGAATCCAAAGCCTCAATGGACTGCGTGATGCTGCTGGTACACAGACGCGCGTTGGGATCGCTCTCACACATCGATAGGATGCGGTCAGTAATCGAGCCGATACCATCGAGCACATTGCACAGTTCAGTGATGCCGAAGAGCGCTTGAGCAGGCGACCGCGCGGACGAATTGTCGAGTGTAATCGTGGTGCGGGTGGTCTCACCATTAGTGGCCACGAAGACGGCGGTGACTTCCGTGCCGGCATCATCGTAGCTAAGCAGCATGGCCGATCGATCCTCGGCCAGCAGCTGCGACGGACGCTGCGATTCATCCAACGTCGTGCGGACGGCCACCGTCGAAGTCAAGATCACGTCGATGCGTGTCATCTGGAAGGCCGCGCCGCTGGCATCCTTGTCGCCGAAGAAGCCATACTCCGTGCCGTCGCCCTCCAAAGCCTGAGCAATGACGTTGTTGCCGGTGGAAAAATCGAACTCGACAAGAATCTGGCCCAGCCCGGGAGTTGAAGGCGGGATGGTTCCGTCCCCATTCGTGTTGGCGTTGTCATTGGCATTGCCGTTGTCGTTGACATTGGCGTTGTCGTTTTGGTTGCCGTTGTCATTCCCGTTGTCGTCAGGTTGAGTACAACTGGTGATTAGCAGGAAAAGCGACATCATCAACAGCGCCCGCGCGGCGCCGCCGTGGAATATCCGTCTGCAGTTCGATCGCGATCGAATCACGTTGACCTCCCGCACCTTAACTTTTCGACTTTCGGGTAAACGACTTCCACGCTCCGCATAAGCCGCGACTCCAACGGAGTCCCGCCTTGCATTCAGGCAGGCGACGCGCTCCTGAAGCCGCGAAAGCCCTCACGCCCCAAATCAGCAAGAACGAGTGGATAATCTGCCGCTGACAGCCTGTTGAATGAGGGCGCATCGCGGCATGTCGGAATCTGCGAACACCTCTTATCATCCCAAAAAAGCACTGTCCAGTCAACCGCCCTCCGAAGTTGAGTTCTTGGGGCCCAAAGGCCTACGACGCGAAGCGGGCGGCAGGGACTTGCTCCTGGGTGGCTTGACCGACATACTTCAATCGGAATTCGCCATCCAGAATGTCGCTGATCTCGAACCGGGATCGACAGACGCGGCACACCACAATGTCGTCAAGATGATGGGCGTTGTGCAGTTCCAGCACCGGTCCGCACGTCGGGCAGCGGCCGATCTTGACGCCGTAGTCCGCATGTCCGGCGATATGATCCAGCAATCCTTCTCGAATCAGACCGAGAAACGAATCCGCAATCCGCGGATCAAACTGCCTACCTCGATTCCTCCAAATCTCATAGACCGCATTGTCGATGGACATCGCGGGTCGATAGCAACGCGTGGTCGTCATGGCATCAAAGGCATCGACCACGGCGAACAGGCGCGCCTCATGTGGAATCTGCTCGCCCATCAAGCCAAAGGGGTAGCCCTTGCCGTCGTAGGCTTCGTGATGTTTCAAGACGACTTCCAGAACGGCCTCGCATTCCTCATGCTCTTTCAAGATGTCAAAGCCGTCCTGCGGGTGCTTCTTGACGATCTCGAATTCTTCTTTGGTGAGGCGCCCGGGCTTGGTGAGGATTTCGTCCGGGATCATGACCTTGCCCACGTCATGCAGCGTGCCGGCCAGCAGCATGACTTCGACTTTCTCGGGCGGGTAGTCCAACGCCGCTGCCAGAATCTGCCCATAGTTGGCCACCCGCCAAGTATGACCCGCGGTATACGGATCCTTGGCTTCAATCATGCGGGCCATCTCCAGCAGACTAGGTGCGGAGGCGGTCTTGAGTGTCTCGGCTTCGATCATCGTCGGCTTCTCGGTTGAGTTGGGTTCTACGAGCAAGACGTCCTGCCTCGAGCATCTCGATTCGGCACGGGAGACGCCGGACGCGCTACTGATGAAAGTACGATATATCCCCGATGAACGATGTCTGATAAGACGGAGCGCGTGTGTGAAACGAGAGATTCGAGCCAAGTCCGAGAATCGAGTTACTGACTGGTGCTACGGGCCGGAGCGAGCTTGCATCAAATGGCCGTCGCGGCACCAAGTCTATGTCTTATGGCCCAGACCAAAGAACCGCCGGGCCCGGCCCACGGCACCCGACAGCCGGAAACGGGGCGCTCGGCCGAGTCTGCCCGTGAAGGGATCCTCCCCGGCCATGGGAAGCGGCGACCGGCTATCGTCGCGACAGACCTCGACCACGAAGCAGCGGAGTTCATCGGCCAGCTCCTGAGCGCCGGCGTAGCGGTCCGCAGGCCGCGGTTGCAGACAGCGTTTCAGAATCTGCACGCAGGGCTCCGGCACGCCGCGCAGCTCGCGACCGGGCCTGAATTCGGGCGGGTTGGCGCACAAGGCGACGAGTTCTTCAGTGCTGCCGGCCGTAAGGTACTTCTCGCCGGTCAGAGCGTGGTAAAGGCACAAACCGAGGCAGTAGATGTCGCTGAGCGCGGATGCCCCTTCGCCCCGGGCCATTTCCGGCGCGATGTAGCCGGGCGTACCGATCGGTCGGCCTTGATACAGTTTCATAATGTCAACTTCGCCGATCTCCGCGAGTCCGAAGTCTGCCACCTTGAGGACGCCGCGCCGATCCATCATCAGGTTGTCCGGCTTGATGTCGCGGTGAATCACGCCGTGGGCGTGCGCGTAGGCCAGCGCGTAGGCCGCCTGACTGAGCAGAAAACAAGCACGCGCGGGAGACAATCTTCCCAATGCCAGAGTCAGATCTTTCAGCGTCCCGCCCTCGACGACCTCCATGGCGAAGAAGTAATACTGGCCGTCGAGACCCACTTCATGGATGGTCACGATATTCGGATGCTGCAAGCGCGCGGCGGCGCGGGCCTCCTGGATGAACAGTTTCACGCGCAGTGTCGTTTTCTTGCCCTTGGGCTTGGGCAGAATCTTGAGGGCCACGTCCCGCCCGAGTTGCTCGTCGTGCCCGCGATAGACGTGGCCCACCGCACCGGTTCCCAAAATGGCATCGACGCGATAACGCCCGATCTTCTTGCCCAGCCAGTAGTCGTATGGCAGGGCGGTGTCCGGTTTCAGCGTCGCGGTCTTGTCCGCGCCGCTGGTCAGCTCGATCAACTCCGCCTCTACCTCGCAGACAGCATCGTCCGCCGCTTGTAGTGTCTCCGGGCCGATCGCGCGCCACTCCGCCTCACAGCGGGCGCAGCGCACGCGCTTGCCCAGCAGTTCCTGACGAAGCTGGTACACCGTCCGGCAGGCCGGGCAGGCAACCCGAATGCCGGTCTTTAGGTTGGTCACGGACAAATCAGACAACCACCGCTCCCCTTTCACCGCGCACCGCCCGGTGCGGGCGTTCTCCACTCATATCATATCCGTGGTGGCCCCGATTCAGGGCAGCAAACCGCCCACGCGCCAAGCGTGCTGCCGGCGTGCGCGCGATGTTTGGAAGGCCGAACCGCTCCACCACAACCACTGAACCCCCCGTGCCAGCCGAAAGAACCAGCCTTCGAGGGCAACTCGGTAAAAACCCACTTGCGCGACGCCCAGGCCCATCGGCCCAGGCCCATCGGCCCAGCCCCAGCGGGTTTTCTCCTCTCTGAATCTTAGCCAGTCAGCCGCCGTAAAGTCCACCGGGCAACTGGGGAATCGTCGGGCAGGCAACCCTGTGCGGATTCCGGTCCGAACCACGAAGGATGCCTCACAGTTCCCGTTATTGGACGGCACGACCCACAGCCACACCACGGCGAACACGCTTTGCCGGCCCGTGCTATCTCCGAGGGCGTTCCCGGCACTGCATGCGCCCGGGAGGACTCGAACCTCCAACCTACTGGTTCGAAGCCAGTTACTCTATCCAATTGAGCTACGGGCGCTTCGATCGGCACATCCTACCTTCAGCCTCCCAATGGGGCAACTCGCCGGACGACATACCCAACGCACAACGCCATCACTTGACGGCGGGATGATGGCTGTTGAATCCTGCGCCAACCACAGATACGATACCCGAGCCGCAAGCTTAAGCTTGCGCGGATCCTCGCATGAAGGAAACGCCGCCTCGGTGCGAATGTCCGCGTGGGCTGAAGCCCACGGCTCGATCCGATGGTGGGTGTAGCTCAGTTGGTTAGAGCACTAGGTTGTGGTCCTAGGGGCCGCGGGTTCGAATCCCGTCATCCACCCTGAACGTAAAGCACGCCGAACATTGGACTTAATGTACCTGCCTGCGTCGGGCAGTGCGGCCTGAATCGTGTTTCAAATCCGGTAGTTTACCGGATTCCGAAATGGAGGCCCGCACATGTCCAAGCCCAAGAGAGTCCCAAGCTACCGATTGCACAAGCCGTCCGGCCAGGCCGTCGTCGAACTGAACGGCGAGAGCTTCTATCTCGGACTGCACGGGACGGAGCACAGCAAGGTCAAATATGATCGGCTGATCGCCGAGTGGTTGGCCAACGGGCGCAGAGTTCCCGACAACCGCCGCGACGGTCCTGACCGGTTGGTGTGTGAAGTTGCGGCGGCGTATTGGGAGTTCGCTCAAGACTACTACCGCAAGAACGACGTGCCCACCGACGAGCAGTATTGCATTCGAGGGATACTGCGCCACCTGCAAAGACTGTACGGCCGAACGCCGGCGAACAAGTTCGGGCCGCTGCGACTCAAGGCACTTCGGCAACAACTCATCGAGATCGACTGGAGCCGCAGCTATGTCAACAGTCAGATTGGCCGCCTCAAGCGCGTGTTCAAGTGGGCAGCAGAAAACGAGCTTGTCCCGGGGCGGGTGTTCGAGGATATAAAAAACGTCGCCGGGCTCCGCAAGAACCGGACCACGGCACGCGAGACGCCTCCGGTCA
The DNA here is from genome assembly GCA_022573485.1 of Planctomycetota bacterium. Lineage (GTDB taxonomy): Bacteria > Planctomycetota > Phycisphaerae > UBA1845 > CAIVHJ01 > JACZTW01. The sequence continues at coordinate 577 of JACZTW010000226.1, read as the reverse complement.
AGCCCGTGGCCGAAGAGTACGTCAAGGCCATCGAGCCGTTCGTAAGCCGCCAAGTGTGGGCCATGATCCGATTGCAACGGCTGACCGGCATGCGGCCGGGTGAAGCCTGTATCGTGCGGTCCTGTGATATCGAAATGGACGGCGACATTTGGGACTACCGGCCGCACGAGTACAAGACCGAGCATCACGATATCGAGCGGGTTGTCCCGCTGGGCCTGGGCGCACAGGCCATCATTCACGAGTTCCTGAAAGCGGACACAGAATCGTATCTGTTCAGCCCGGCCGACGCCGAAGCCGAGCGCAGGGCCAAGCTCCACGCCGATCGAAAGACGCCACTGTCCTGCGGCAACCGGCCGGGCAGCAACCGCAAGGCAAAGCCGGCGTGGCAGGCTGGGGAGCGGTACACCACCAGCAGCTATCGAAGCGCGATCGAGCGCGGCTGCAAGCTGGCGTTTCCTGCTCCGGATGGGTTGGACAAAGAGCAAACGAAGCACTGGCACAAAGAGCACCGCTGGCATCCGAATCAACTGCGGCATACCAGCGGCACGAAAGTCCGTAAACAGTTCGGACTGGAGGC
>JACZTW010000225.1 GCA_022573485.1 Planctomycetota bacterium | reverse complement strand
TGCCCCGGTTGATGGCGGTGTTGGACCCAGAAATGGATCAGGTTGATTGTTCTTCCGAAGCGGCGTAGTAAGGAAGCTGCTGATGCGGGAGAGCCGCTCAAGTTCAACTATACACGGGACAACCTCCCAGATTGCCGCGAAGGGAAAAGCAAAGAAAGAAAAGGAGGTTGAGATCAGAGAGCTGGAAAAGGTGACGACTAGCATCCAGCCGACGATCGACGAGATTAACGGTATTCTGGGCTCGTTTGGCTTCAATAGCTTCGCATTGGCAAAGGCGGACGGAGACAGATTCTACAAAATCGTGCGGCCTGACGGTACAGATGCAAGAGAAACCCTGAGTGAGGGCGAGAGGAATTTTATAACGTTTCTGTACTTCTACCACCTTCTCAAAGGGAGCGAATCTGAGACCGGCATGACGACCGACCGAGTGGTTGTATTTGACGATCCCGTCTCAAGCCTCGACAGTGACGTCCTATTCACAGTCAGCACGTTGATCAAAGGGCTTTTTGAGAAAGTCCGGAAGGGCTCAGGGTATATCAAGCAGATTTTCGTACTGACTCATAACATCTATTTCCACAAAGAGGTCTCCTTCAACAAGAGACGCTCCAACGACGGCGTCATGAATGAAGAGACGTTCTGGACTGTGAGAAAGTCAAATGATGTGTCGGTACTTGAAAGCCACAAAACGAATCCAATCAAGACGTCATACGAACTGCTTTGGATGGAAGTGCGAAATCGCGACCGTTCCAACCTATTGATTCAAAACACCCTGAGAAGAATTCTTGAATACTACTTCACAATCCTTGGGCAAGCCGACCCGGACAAACTGTGCTCCTATTTTGAAGGGGAGGACAAACTCAGGTGCAAATCCCTCTTCTCATGGGTCAACGCGGGCTCCCACTCGATCTCTGACGAGCTCTACGTTTCAGTCGATGCAGCCTCGGTCGATAAGTACTTGGCTGTGTTCCGACAGGTTTTCGAGAAGACAGGTCACATTGCTCACTATGAGATGATGATGGGCGAGGATTACATGGAGCAGGAGCCATAACATTCCGGGGGGCGCCAACGTCCCGGGGCGGTGACGTCTTCGCAGTTGTGATCCCGTGAATCGCGGGGCGTGACATTTGCGTTGCGGGCGGATCCCGTCGACGAAGCGCATGAGAGCGTCTCGCGCTCCCCTGCGGGTCGCTGCTCAACGGGATGAGTCGCAAACGGAGGTCGCCGCTGAACCACCGACCCACGCTGCGATATCCATCGACCAGAATCCGCAATCTGAACGCGCTCCCCTGCGGGTCGCCGCTAAACGATACAGGGACGCGAGTCCAGAATTTCACCGTGTGGGTGTGCACCGGTTTGCATTCTCTGATACTGTGCTACCCGGTACGTCGTAGTTGTTTAGCGGCGACCCGCAGGGGAGCGCGTTTCCGGTTATGGTCCTCGGTTATCACGTCGTGATTACTGCGTACGGGTTCTGGTTGCCGAATGACCCGCGCGGGTCATGGTCCGAATTCGTGCGTTCGTGGGAACTCCTGCGCTTCGGTAAGGCGACCAAAGTCCACACGCGCCGTTCCGTCGCCTCGATCCCTCACGATCAGGATGGACGCCTCGCTGCCAAGCGAGCACTCAAGTATCCGCCGGTTCACTTCAGCGGTGTTCAAGCGCGAGCGATCGGCAGAGGGTTCGCTGAGTTCATTGCGCGGAGTGGGATTGCTGTATGGGCGTGTATCATCTTGCCCGAGCACGCGCATTTGGTGATCGCACGGCATGATTATCCCGTGGAGCGGGCAGTGAACCTGCTCAAGGGGCAATCCACGCGGCAGTTGACTCAAGAGGGCGTCCACCCGCTCGCGATGTTTTCGACGTCGGCCGGACGCCTGCCCAAGGCGTGGGGGCGAGGGCATTGGAAAGTGTTTCTCGACAGTGATTCGGATATTCGTCGGGCGATTCGGTATGTGCGAGATAATCCTGCCCGAGAAGGTAAGCGTCCACAGCGATGGTCGTTCGTGACGCCGTTCAATGGGTGAGACGTGCTCCCCTGCGGGTCGCCGCTAAACGACCGACTCACGTTGCGATTTCCATTGACCAGAATTCTGCAATCTGAAATCCGCAATCCATAATCCGCAATCGGAACATGCTCCCCTGCGGGTCGCCGCCAGGCGGACTTGATCTGCTATGATGTTGGTATGAAGTCCAGTCGCGACAGGTACGAGCACTATCTCCGGAAGTTGAACGACTCCCTGCGCCGAACGCGCGGCGCCGACGGGAAACCGCGCGGGCGGCGGCAGCGGTCGTTTGCGGAACTCTTTCGCGCGTTTCTGGGTTTGCTGTGTGGGCATCGGCGCATGCTGTGTCTGGTGCTCGGGGCGCTGTCTATCTCCACCGTGCTCGCCCTCATGCCGCTGATGGGCACGAAGATCGTGCTGGACAACGTGCTGGCGGGGCATCCGCTGCCGGATTGGCTGCCGGATTGGCTGCCGGTGCCTGAGAGTCGGCAAATGCTTCTGCTGGCGGTGACCCTGAGCGTCGTGCTGTTGTCGGTCTGCGCCCTGGCGGTCAGCACGTGGAGTCGCTGGCAGACCACGCGGATCACCAAGCGGGTGCAAGCGTCGATCCGGCGGCGGGTCTTCGAGCACGCCGTGCGGCTGCCGCTGCACCGCATCTACGACCTCAAATCCGGCGGGGCTGCCAGCATCCTGCGCGAAGACGCCGGCGGCATCGCCGACCTCATCTTCGCCATGCTCTACAATCCCTGCCGGGCGATCATTCAGTTGGTCGGCAGCCTGCTTATTTTGACGCTGGTTGATTGGCGGTTGCTGCTGGGCTCGTTGGTACTCTTGCCGGTGGTGTATCTCACGCACCGCACTTGGATCGGCCACATTCGCCCGCAGTTTCGCAGCGTGCGCGCCAGCCGCCAAATGATCGACGGCCACGCCACCGAGACGTTCGGCGGCATGCGTATCGTGCGCGGTTTCTCACGCGAGCGCTCGGAGACCGCTAAGTTCATTCGCAATAACCACCTCATGGCCCGGCAAGAATTGCATGCCTGGTGGTGGATGCGCGGCATCGAGATCGCGTGGTCGATTCTCATTCCCGTGGCGTCGGCGCTGCTGTTGTATTACGGCGGCACGCGCATCCTCGACGACATGGCCCGCGTCGAAGCGGGTACGCTGGCGCTGGCCGACGCGCTCACGGTGGGTGATTTGGTGATGTTCCTGGCCTTCCTCATCGCCCTGCTCAGCCCGCTGGAAATGCTGGCCCGCAGCGCCGCCACGCTGCAAAACAACCTGGCCGGGCTGGATCGCATTCTGGACTTGATGCAGGAAAAGACCGAAACGAGCAACGCGCCGGGCGCCACCGTGCTCCGGCGCTCGAACGTGCGCGGAGCGCTGACCTTCAGGAACGTCGGGTTCGTCTATCCGGGGACGGAGCGCGCGGTGATCAGCGACGTCAATCTCGAAGTTCAGCCGGGCGAAATCATTGCCTTCGTCGGGCGCAGCGGCGCGGGCAAGACGACGCTGTGCAACCTCATTGCGCGTTTCTATGACCCAGTCACCGGCGGCATCGAGCTGGACGGTGTGGACCTGCGCGATCTTGAGCTGGGCAGCTACCGGCAATTGCTGGGCATCGTCGAGCAAGACACGTTTCTGTTCGACGGCACGATCATCGAGAATATCGGTTATGGCCGGCGCGGCGCGGAATTGGATGACATCCGCCAAGCGGCCCGGCAGGCCAATGCCGATGAGTTCATCGACGAATTGCCCGACGGCTACGACACGGTGATCGGCGAGCGCGGCGTCAAGCTCAGCGGCGGTCAGCGGCAGCGTATCGCCATCGCTCGGGCTTTGCTGGCCGACCCACGCATCTTGATCCTCGATGAGGCCACCAGTAATTTGGATTCACACAGCGAGAAGCTGATCCAGGCCGCGTTGCACTCGCTCATGGGCGGGCGAACCGGTTTCATCATCGCCCACCGCCTGAGCACGATCGCCCACGCCGACCGCATCGTGGTGCTCGAAGACGGCTGCGTCGTCGAGCAGGGTTCGCACCGCGAGTTGATGCAGCGCAGCGGGAGTTACCGCGAGATGGTCGAATTGCAAGTGCAGCCGACGGTGGATCTCGAGGTGGACATCGCCGCCGAACCGCGCTGAACGCACGCTCCCCTGCGATGTCGATCGACTGGAATCCGCAATCTGCAATCCACAATCGGGACGCGCTCCCTTTCGGGTCGCCGCTAAACATGTCGTTTTAACTCAACGTGGGAATCGAGATCGCGGAGGAGTTTCGCATGGCGGGGGGCGAGCAGACTGTGCAAAAAGGAACCCGCCTGACGAGACAGTTACCCAATTAGCAAAAAAAGCGTTTTAGAGGGCTGTAACTCTCGGCCGACGGGGGTTCCGTTTATGAGAATAGCGCGCAAATCCGGCAGGGCAAATGTGCCAGTGAATTTCGATCGCTGCCGCCCCACAGGGCGGTTGTTATCGGACATGCGCGCCTTGGCGCACCAGGGATTCCGGCTGGCAGAATCGGCCATGGCCGACGCGTGTACTCGGTGCTGTCGATCGGCGATCGCCGTCCATCGGGGCATGGCCGCCAGTTGCCGGGCATGCCTTTCGCGTGCCATTGAGGACGCTGCCCATCTTCCGAGCAAGGGTTGCGCGCTCACGAAGTCAACTCTTGCGTCTTCTTGACGACGAGATTGAACGCCCGGCGAACGTAATCGAGGTGCGTGCGGAAGCACAGGGCGCACATCCGCAGGTAGACTTCGCCGTCTACCGTGGTGGATGATAGGAAGACGGAACCGTCCTGCTGGATGGCTTTGATCAGCCGGCGATTGAAGTCGTTCGGCGATCCGTGGCGCGGGATGAATCGATAGGTGGCGACCGACAATTCCGGGTAGCCGAGGCACTCGAAGCCGTCCACCTGGGCGATGCGCTCGTGAAACCACCGCGCCAGCCACAGCTTCTCCTCCAGCGCAGCGCGAAACGGCTTCAAACCGAAGAGTTTGAGCGGCAGCCACAGGCGCAGGCCTCGGAAGTGCCGGCTCAACTCGATGGAATAGTCCGACGGCGAGCGCTGGGCGGCGGTCGAATCGAAATCTCTTAAGTACTCCGCCGCGCCGTGATGGGCGTCGTAGAGCTTGCGGCCGTCGCGCACGATGATGCACCCGCAGCCGTAGGACAGAAACAGTCCCTTATGCGGGTCGAGCACGATCGAATCGCCCCGCCCGATGCCCCGCAGGACTTCCCGGCCGTGGTCGCAGAGCATGAAGAACCCGCCGTAGGCAGCGTCGATGTGATACCACAGCTTGTGCTCCGCGGCGACGTCCGCCAGCGCCTCCAGCGGATCAACCACGCCGGTGTTGGTCGTGCCCGCCGAAGCGACCAGCAGCCACGGCTGAAGTCCGGCGGCTCGATCCTGCTCGATCTGCCGCACCAGGCTCGCCGGGTCCATTCTCACGTATTCGTCCACGGCGACATGGCGCACGGGCGCTTCACGCATGCCCGCTACGCGCAACGCGCGGAACACCGATTCGTGCGATTGATTCGTCACATAGACCACGGCGCGATCAAAGTCCTTCGACGACAGTGCGTCGCGCGCCGCCACGATCCCGGCGAGATTGGCCGCCGAGCCGCCGGAGGTCAGTGTGCCCGCGGCATCCAGCGGGCAACCCAATAGCTCCTTGATCCAGTCGATCAGGCCGTTTTCCAGTCGAACGGCCCCGGGCCCCGCGAAGAACAGACCGCTGAATCGATTGGTGACCGCTGCCAGGTAATCCCCCAGCGCGCCGGGATACAATCCGCCGCCGGGAATGTAGCCCATATGTCCGCCCGACGCCGGATTCAAACCGGCCGTATCGACATGCGTCTCGATCAGCTTCAGCAGTGCCGCGATTGATTCCGGCTCTTCCGTGGGGGCGTGCTCTTCAATCCCGGCGCCCGGATCGGGCATGTCGCGATAAGTCGGCAAGTCAGGCAGCGCTTCCAGAAACCGTTCGGCGTACGCGATGACTTCGGCGGTCAGCGCCTGGCGCTCTGCCGCCTGCGGGTCCAGTAGGCCAGCGACCGGCGCCAGCTCGCGCAATTTGTCTTCGATCATTTCAACAGACATTCGCGTTTTATCCTCTGGCCGACGTGGGGGTCGGCCACTACGAATAGTCGTAGAAGCCTTTGCCGGATTTCTTGCCCAGGTGGCCGGCGGCGACCATTTCTTTGAGCAGGGGGCAGGGGCGGTACTTGTCGTCGGCGAGGTCGCGGTGCAGGACCTCCATGATGAACAGGCAGACGTCGATGCCGATGAGGTCGGCGAGCGCCAGCGGGCCCATGGGGTGATTGAAGCCGAGTTTTATAATGCCGTCGATGGCTTCGCGCGTGGCGATGCCGTCGTGCAGGCAGAACGCCGCCTCGTTGATCATGGGCATGCCCACGCGATTTGAAATGAACCC
>JACZTW010000224.1 GCA_022573485.1 Planctomycetota bacterium | reverse complement strand
GTGGGTCTCGATTCAGAGCCAGTCTGCTGTTGCTTGCGCCGTCTGGTGGCTGACTTCCGGCACCGGTGACGGGACGAGCTTGCTCGATACGGGCGGAGGACCCACGGTCGAGGCTTTTGACCTGAGCTTGTGCCTGACCCCCGCCGAATGCAATAACGACGGATTCTGCGACGCGGGCGAGAACTCTTGCAACTGCGAAGCTGACTGCGGCGCTTGCGAGGGGACGTGCGTCTCGGGTGCCTGCTGCGGCGACGGCGTCGTGGAAGGCCATGAAGAGTGCGACTTCGCAGGCTGCGGAACCTGCCCGTGGGACACTTTCCCGGTTGACGGCGACGTCGGCGCGGGAGACCTGGCCTTCCTGCTGGGCAACTGGGGACCGATCCCGAAGGGTGCTGATCAAGCGATCCTGTGCTTGGACGCCGAACCAGACGGCGATATCGGCGCGTTCGACCTGGCCAACGTGCTGGGCAACTGGGGTCCGTGCCCCGTGGGCTTCGGCGAAGATCTGTGCGTCGAAGATGATTGCGACGCGTCCTGCGAGTGCGTCGGCCGCGGTGCCTGCTGTGACGTCAAGGGTCCCGGCACCTGTGACGAGCTCCTGACGGCAGACGAGTGTGCCATCGCCGGCGGCAACTACGTGGGTGACGATACAACCTGCGCAAATTGTCCGCATCCGGCCTGCGCCAACGCCGACGGCGACTGCTGCGACCCGAATGGCACGCCGGGTTGCGATGATCCAGATTGCTGTGCCGCGGTTTGTGAACTCGCCCCGATCTGCTGTGACGAGGGCTGGGATAGTCTGTGTGCCGGCCTCGCGACGGACGTCTGTGCGGGCGGATGCCCGATCCCGCTCGACGATTGTGCGAGTCCGGGTACGATCACTGACGGCGACACATCGTATGATACAACTGGTGCGATTACCGATGGCCTGCTACATGCAGGTTGTCAGTTTGACGGCCAGACCTACCATGATATCTGGTTCAACTACGACGCCACCTGCACTGGTGATCTGACCGTGACCACCTGCGAGGATGATGGCGGCAGCGCGGTCTACGACACCGATCTGGTGGTCTACGACGGGTGCTTCCCCGACATCCCCTGTCCACCGACCGATGCAGACCTGTTGGGCTGCAACGACGACAACTGCAGCGTCGGCTTCCATAGCTCCTTGCAGGTTGCCGTTGTCCTGAACGATTGCTACACGATTCGCGTCGGTGGTTGGCAAGACGGCGACCAGGGACCCGGTGTTCTGCACCTCAACTGTGTCCAGGGAACCGTCTGCGGCGACCTCGTCTGCGAAGGCGACGAGACCAGTTGCAGTTGTCCGGCCGACTGCCCCGGTGAATGCCCGTGTTTCATCTTCACGAATCAGGCTGATTTCGAGGCCTTCAACGAGGCAAACGGCAAGACCCTCAAGGGCGTTGAAGATTTCGAGGAAGGGATCCTCGGAGCGGGTGCTGTGGACGGCATGGACGATCCGCTGTGCGGCGGCGTGCCCAACGCACCGGATGCGTTCCCGTATCCAGCAGGCCTGACCCAGCTCAATATGTGCGTGCAAGGCAACACCTTGGCCGGCAATGCGACCGACCCGAGTCCGACCGGAATTGACGGTCTGGCGGCGGCTTCGGCTGGGTTCTTCGGTGCCTCCAGTGACATCGTGGTCGCCAACTTTTTCGCTGACAGTCTGGACATCATGCTGACCAGTCCCCCGGTCTTGGAGGGCGAGGAAGATGACCACACGGCTGTGGGCTTTAACACCCTCGGCAATCTCATCCAGGGCCCTGGTACCGTGGACATTCAGGTCTACAGCAAGGCCAACGTCCTGCTGCTGTCGGCCAGTTCTCCTTCCGATGCGGCGGGCTCCAACTTCTGGGGCGTTTCGTGCACAGAACCGATCGGCCGCATCAACATCTTCGACCCCGTGAACGGTTCCGGAGGTGCCGACAACATCCAGTTGTGGGAATTTGCCGGTACCTGCGGCGAATTCGGCTGCGAAGATGCTCAGGGTGAGAACACCTGCAACTGCCCGGCAGACTGCGGTCCCGACACTTGCGGCAATGGAATCTGCTGCGCATCGGCAGGCGAGGATTGTGCTGGCTGCCCGGAGGATTGCGGGGACTGCCCGTCCTGCGGCGACGGCAATTGCGATGCGAACGAAGACTGCGCGAGCTGCGACGCAGATTGCGGCGTCTGCGTGGGCTGTGACATTTGCTACACGAACTGCGACGACCTCACTGGCCCCGGTGCTCCCTGCATTGATAACGGCGCGGACGACTGGATGTCGAACGTGACGTTTGCGGGTATCAACAACACCACCGGTACCGAGGGCTGTCCCTGCAGTTACGGCAATCACTCGGCCTTGCAGGCGTCGGTCGTTGCGGGTCAGACCTACGACCTCACCATTTCGATCTGTTCCGACGGCACGTGGGTGCAGCATGGCCGGGCCTGGTTCGACTGGAACGGGAACCTTGACTATGAGTGTGACGAGAGCGTCTACCTTGGGTCGGGTATTGATGCGACGTTGACGGCCCCGGTGACGGTGCCTGCGGGCACGCCTGCGGGCTGCTATAGCATGCGCGTCCTTGAGCAGTGGAGCACGGATCCCGGTTGCGGCGCTGCTTGCACCGGCGGTACGTTCGGTGAGGTCGAGGATTACACGGTCTGCGTCGAGTAGTTGAGAACCTCAACGCCCCCCGAGGCTCAAGGCCTCGGGGGGCTTTTTTCTTGCGCGCCCGGTTCTGCGCGTTCGACTCAGCTGGCGAAGAACGGGTTGGTGCTGCGTTCGATCTCGATCGTAGTGTCCGGGCCGTGACCGGAGCACACCCGCGTGGCGCCCGGGAGCGTGAAGAGTTTTTCTCGGATGTTGGACAACAGACGTGGCCCGTCACTGTGTGGAAAATCGACCCTTCCGATGCTCCCGGCGAACAGTGCGTCACCCACGATGGCGGTCTGTGCTTGTGAGCAGTACAACGTCCTGCCGCCAGGAGAATGGCCCGAAGTGTCGAGCACCTGCCACTGTGTGCCCCCCAACTCCAGCACTTGATCCGGAGCGAGGTCGCGCAATTCCGGTGCCTTGACGCGTAACTCCATGCCGGTCATCGTCGACAGATTCTGTGAGGGATCCTCGAGGTATGACCACTCAATCTTGGCCAAGTGCACCGGCAACATTTCGTGAACATTCAACACCTGTGACAAGCCGGCGATATGATCCGCATGGGCATGAGTCAGAATCACGGCTTCCGGTGACAAATTCCTTTCAGTCAAGTACTTGAGCAAGTTGTCTGTCGCCGGAGCAAAACCAGGGTCAACCACCCAGCAGCGCGGCTCGCCCTGTGAAATGATCAGGCGACTATTTTGCGCAAAGAATTCGTCGGCAAACGTGACAATCTCAATCTCTTGATCAGTCATACTTATCCACCATGGGTTCTACAAAATGCAGGATCGAAACCTGGCTCGGATCACGCGAACGCGGCAACCATGACCTATGAGTAACTGATTTGTGGTATTCTCGACAATCGTGTAGCGCGATTGGCTCGACACAAGAGAATTCTCGCTCAGAAGCTCCCGGCACGCAGATGCCACTGAGTGTGCAATTAATGGAATATATCTCGGCTCGAAACAAGCGCCTTGACAAGTCGCCGTATATCGGCGACCATCGCGTTAGTGCCATTAGAGTTACGTCAATAGCAAGGATGCTCGTGGCCTTGGATTCGTGTTACGAATTAGCCCATTCTAACGACTTCGAGGGCCTTTCAAAATGACCAAGAAGGAAATTGTTCGCGAAGTGTCCGCCACGTACGGGATCGACCAAGGTCTGGCCAAGCAAATCGTACAGTTCGTTTTGGATTCCATCGTCAGATCGTTGGAGCAGGAAGGGCGCATCGAGCTTCGCAACTTCGGCGTCTTCGAGGTCAAGCGTCGGGCAGCGCGTGTGGCCCGCAATCCGCGCACCAACGAGCCCCTGCGTGTGCCGCCCAAAAACGTCGTCTCTTTTCAGCCTGGGAAGCGTCTGGCGCGCCTGGCTGAAGCGATGTCTCCTTCGGCGAACACAGATAGCCAGTCCTAGACTAAGGCCGGCCCCGGTCCTGCGGCCGAGAAGGATCCCACCCATCGGGGAAGCGGCAAATGCGTTGTTGACCCGCCCTGAATCGACCGATATCATAGTGGTACAAGGACTTTTGAGCATCGAGCTCGCTGACTGGATCGATTGGTACCGTTGGGGATGGATCTGATGAAATTGCAAAAAGCGCTTCTTTTCTTCGTCGGTTTTTCTTGGACAGCCGGAATGTTCGGCTGCGGCGCCAGTTACGGGCATAGTGGTGCAGAGCGTGCCCACACTTACAAGACCATCATGAGCAAGGAATGGCGCATGGCCAAGGACGATTTCGACAACTTCATGCTGATGGACCGCCCGTCGCGCCTGTCGCGCTGGCACTAGCCAGCCCGCTTCTCCCAACCCGTTTCGATGATCAGCGCCTTTGGCATCTGCCAAAGGCGTCTTTTGTTGCTGTCCTGCTCGGCAACGCAGCCGGTCGCAAGGCAGGCGCGGCATCCCGTGCTTCCTGCGGCAGGGGCACGTGTTTGAGGGGCGCGTCATTTGGACCGGCGGCGCGGGGGTCAGCGCTGCAGCATCAGGCCGTCGGTGTGCAGCAGTTTCTCACGGAGCGCCAGATGCTGTTTGCGCGGACCCCGTACGCGAAATGTGAAAACGTAGTCGTCACCCTGGCGGTAGCAATTGCGCCGCAGAATCCGCAGCCCCGCTTCGGTGAAATAGGGTTCGAGGTTGGCGAAGCGAATCTGATCGTCTCGGGTGGCGATGCGATGTTTGCGGATGGATCGCGATACTTCAATTCGCCCACCGATGCTGTGGAACAAAAGCAACACGAACAGTGTCGCCACTGTGCCGACGAGCGCCATGAGGAAATGTCCGAAGCCGCAGGCCATGCCCAGGGCGGCCACGATCCAGATGGTCGCGGCGGTGGTCAGGCCGTAGATCGACTTGGTGCTCCGCAGGATTGAGCCGGCCCCCAGGAAGCCGACGCCGGTCACGACTTGCGCGGCGATGCGTCCCTGGTCCACCGTCGTGCCGCCCACGAGCATGGAGATCATCGAGAAGATACAGGCCCCGGCACTGATCAAGACCAGCGTTCGCAGGCCGGCCGGCTTATCGCGGAATTCCCGCTCGATGCCGACCACGGCGCCGGCCACGACGGCGGCGCCGATGCGGTAGACCATAACCTCAAAATCCACAATCAGCCTCCGAACTGCGACGGCGAGATACTCTGATCCGAATGTAATCTCGCGTTGCGGCGCGTGTCAAACGAATTCGCGGTTCATCGCATCACGATTCGGCCCGAAGCCATCGGGCGATGAGTCGCGGGCCGAAGCCGTAGCCCGAGCCGGCGGGCGTGTAGGCTTGGTCGCTGTCGGCCGCCATCTTGCCGGCCATGTCCAAGTGACACCATTTGACCTTCTCGGGCACGAACCGTTTCAGGAACAGCGCCGCCGTGATGGCGCCGCCCCAGCGATTGCCGACGTTCTTGATGTCGGCGGTCTTGCTCTTGAGCTTGTCGTTGTAGACGCCCCACAGCGGCATCCGCCAGAGCAGCTCACCGGCATCATCGGCGTGTTTCAATAACTGCCGGGCTGTCTGATCATCGGTGCAGAACATGGCAGTCGCCTGATCGCCGAGTGCGATCACGGACGCCCCGGTCAGTGTGGCCATGTCGATAATGTGCGAAGGCTTGAACTTCTTCGAGTAGGCCAGTGCGTCGGCCAACACCATCCGGCCCTCGGCGTCGGTGTTATCGACCTCGACGCTGATGCCGGCGGCGCCGACGAACACGTCACCCGGCACCATGGCGGATCCGCTGATGCGATTGTCCGTCGAAGGCACCAGGCAAACGACGTTCTTCTTGAGGCCCATCTCCGCGACGGCGAAGAAACTGGACAGCGTGCCGATGGATCCGCCCTTGTCCATGTGCATGCCGCGCATGCCATCGCCGCCTTTGATGTTGTAGCCGCCGGTGTCGTAGGTCAGGCCTTTGCCGATCAGGCAGATCGGCGGATCGGCCTTCTTGCCGCCGTTGTATTGCAGGATGATGAAGCGCGGCGGCTCGGTGCTGCCCTGATTGACCGCCAGCAGCAGCCCCATCCGCGCCGCCGCGATTTCCTTCTTGCCCCAGATCGTGCAGCGCACTTTGCGCAGGCCCTTGGCCGCGGCGCGGGCGTGGTTGGCCAGCTTGATTGCATTGAGGTGGCTCTGAGATTGATTGAGCAATTCCCGCCCCCAATTGGTCCACTTGGCCATGGTGAGTCCGTCATTGAAACGCCGGCGGTCGACTTGCCGCAGGCGGTCCAGGCCGATGATCAGCCGGGCCGGGAACTTCGGCAGATCGGCCGATGGCGTGCCTTTGCCGCGAAGGCGCGTGAACGCATAGCCGCCCAGCACCGCTCCCTCAGCCAGGGCTTCAGCGAG
>JACZTW010000223.1 GCA_022573485.1 Planctomycetota bacterium | reverse complement strand
CTCGCACAAGACGTGTCTCATCCGGGTCGGCCGTGCGAAACACCGACGCGACACCCGGCATGCCGGTCCCGGCAGGAATGTAACAGATCGTTGTGTACCCCGCCTTGAGCAGATGATCGTAACGAAGTTGTGATGGATAAACGTCCGACGAGGCTGTTTGATCGCCGTGAACACCGCTTCGAGAATAGGTCGGAAGCTCGTAACGCGATTTCGGGAGAACAAAACCAGGCGTGACCGTCTCGGTTCCAGCATCAATCACACGAGCGGAGGGAGGGTACTCAATGTCGCCGCCGACGGCGGTGATCTTTCCGTCCTCGATCACGATCGTACCCGGTGCGTGCTCCTCGCCGGAGACCGTGATCACGCGCCCGGCCTTGACGACGATAAGCGTGTCGTCACCACCGAGCGCAGCCGCAGTGCTCACCGTACAAAGTACGCAGACAGCAAGAAACCGGTCTAGCATGCGTTTTGGCATTCTGGTTGCACCATCCCTAACGGCGCCGGCGTGCAAGATCACCGGTCAAAACCGCCGTTTGATCTTGGCATCGTAAACCACCTTGCCACCGATGATCGTCATCTCGCACGACGACCTCGGATCGAGTGGGTCGCCCGTCCACAAACCGAAGTCCGCCTGAAGGCCGGTACGTCGGGCCACGTCCAGAGTCATGTGACGGCAGGCGTAGACGAACGGATCCTCACGGCACTGACCCCGGATGGCATGGTATCCATCGAATGGCGGTCCAAGGTCAGCGAAGGCATCGTCGATCAAAGCCTGATCGCTACGTCCACCGCCCTGCTCGACGTCCAGGAGGACGGCCTGCGCCTGGCCTGGGAGTTGGATTTACAATTCCGCCGAGGCCGGCGCAGCTTCTTCAAGCTCAGCGTGCCTCATGATTATTTGATCGTCAAAGTCGAGGGTGACAATGTTCGCGGCTGGCACGTCCAGCCGGAGTTGAGTGCGGGATTGGTGCGGGGCAATGAGTTGGAGGTATCACTCCTCAAGACCGCGGAAGACAGCGCCGGCTTCACGATCCATCTGTGGCGGCGAGGTCTGGTCGGCCACGATGATTTCACCGAGTTCGAGGCGCCCGTGATCACGGTCAACGATGCAGCCCTACATCATGGCGAACTGGTCATTCGTCGAAGCCCATTGATCGATCTCCGCGTGCTTACTGCAACGGGTGTGACGCGTGCGGACCTCAAATCGACGATCAAAAGCGAGGCACAAGACCCGCTGGGTGGGCGCCCCTTCGGGATTCGTCCGTTCCAGGCCTACAAATTTGCGGCCACACCTTTTTCGCTGCGCTTCGAGGCCGCGCCCGTCAGCACCGATACCTCAGCGATTGTCCAGGCGATTCTCAAGATCGCTCCCCACCAGCGCAGCCTGGAAGCGAAAGTCAATCTGAACGTCCGGCACCGGCGGATCCATCGGGTGCGGATCGTCCTGCCCGAGAGCCTGGATGTGGAGCATGTCTCGGCTCCGGGCCGGTTTGAGTGGGCGCTCAGCGAGATGGACGGGGAGCAACTGCTGAGCATCTATCTCGCCACAGGCAGAAAGGGGCAGTTGTCGGTTGTCGTCCGTGGCACGGTCGGCCGCGACTCGACTGAACTCGCCGAGGTCCGGCGGGGAGATCGCGAGGTTTCGCTCCCCAGAATCAGGGTGCTGGACGTGCGGCACCAGCAAGGCCATATGGTGATCCAAGTCGATCCGGAGATCGACGTTGAGGCCACGGACCTCAAGAACTGTGAGACCGTTCTGCTCAAACGTGTGTACGGGTGGCTCAGTGGCGATCAGCGTAGATTTGCTCGTTTGGTCGTGCAATGGGGATCGGCCGAGTATGGTGGCCTGCTGCGCCTCTCCAAGCGCGAGCCGCTGGTCAACTGTTACACCGTGACGAATGTTCGCGTCACGGACCGGGCCATCGAAGAGACCATCCTGCTCGATTTCTCAATCGCCCGTGCCGGTATTCGTGAACTGTCGTTTCTGTTGCCCACGTGGATGAGCGAGGCCCGTGTGAGCGTGCCTTTGCTGCGTCTGAAAACCGTCGAGCCGATCTCCGCCGACCTCGTGCGCGTGCGGCTTCAACTGCAAGACACAGTGATGGGGCAACTGCGCGTGCTCGTGGAAAACGACCGCTTACTGACTCCCGAAGTACACAGGGTTCCGGTGGCCCGCGTTGAGACGGGGCGTACGAACCGGCGCTTTGTGGTCCTGGAAGCAGCGGGCCGCGACGAGTTGGTCATCGAGAAGCTGGAGGGGTTTGAGCCGCTCAGTCGGCAGCAGAGCCAGTGGCACGAAGTTTCAAGCATGTTCGGCGGGAAGATCACAGAGGCCTATGAGGCCGACAGCGATGTGATCGAGCCGCAACTGGCCTATACGCTCAAAGATCGAGCGCTCGTGCAAACCGTGGCGGCACGCATCGGTCTGGCTCAGACTTTGCTGGTTCTGGATGAAAACGGCGCGTATCGCGCAGTCCAACTGTATCGCCTGGACAATCGCACGGAGCAGTTCCTCGAGATCGAGTTGCCCGAAGGCGCGCGACTGTGGACCGCCAGTGTGGCGGGTGAGCCTATCAAACCCACGGGTGGATCCCTCACATCAACAGGCACTGGACAGTCGTCGTCACGGCGACGCTTGCGTATTCCGCTTGTCAAGACTTCCGCGGGCGACCTCGACTACGAGGTTGTGCTGAAGTACGGCGGAACACTGCCGGCGCTTGGGCGCTCCTCGTCGGTGACCGTGCCGCTGATTCGCGCATTGAATATCAACGCGGAACTCAGCCAGGTTCGGCTGTGGCTGCCGGACACCTACGCCTGGTTCGACTTCGACGGCACCATGCGCGTGGTGAAGGATGAAGGTGAACTGGCGGCGGGCTATGTCGCGTATAGCACGGAACAGGCAGTGCGGATGGCCGAAACTCTGCGCGCTGCCGATTCGTTTGCACAGGTTCGCGCCGCCGCAAATTTGAAACGCCTTCGTTTGCAGTTCGATCGTGCTCAGAATACCACCACTCAGTTCCAGGGCAATAAGGACCTCCAACAAGTGTGGATTCGCAATGCCAGCATCTTGGAAGAAGCAGAGAAGCAAGCCCTGGTGTTGGATCAAACATTGGAACTGCAAGCGGCTCTGGATAATCGCGGTAATCTGAACAGTTACTACGATGCGCAGATAGGATCCCGCGCGAACAATGTCGTCCAGCAGGGTGGGATGAATTTCGACGTAGACGCGACCGGCAGCGCGGGCGACGAGGACGACGGTCGCATCGCCGGCCTTGACAAGAAAGAGAAGCTCCCCAGCAGGGGGCGCAAGGGGCGTGTTCAGCCGCGTGCGCCCGAAGTTGCTCAAGGAGAGCAGAAACGCGTCTTGAAAGACAAGAAATCAAAGAAGAGAAGGGGGCGTCGGGGACGGCGGGCAGATGGGTTGGATCGTGTCGGGCGCTACCAGCAGTACCTGGAAATGGAAGACGGCCTGGACGAATTTCCGACTGGCATCCCTTCCAGTGTCGCGGGTGGCATCTTCGACATCGCTCAGGGAGGCGCTGCTGGTGGAGCTGTTCATTTCGGCTCCGCCGGTGCCGCCGGACCGCCGACGCTGCCGTCCGGTTTGACCAGCTTGGACGTCCACATCCCGATGCGGGGTATCCTGTACCAATTCACTACGCCGCGTGGCGATGTGACGATCACGGCGCGGGCGGTGTCACGCCCGTTTCTGGCCAACCTTGCGCGTTTGGCCATTGTCTTCGCGGTGATTGCCGTTCTGTGGCGCGGTTACAAGTTCGTGCTTCAAGAGCGCTTCGCGGACAAGTATGGCCGCACGATCTCCATCGCCTTGATCGTCGCTGGGATGGTCAGCGTCCTGACCGGCGTCCTGCCGCTGGCTGGCGTCCTTGCGATCATCGTCGGCCTCGTCCCCCGGTTCGGCATGTGGAAAAACCGGCAACCACAATGACCAAACGGAACTCTGAGCCAACGAAGCGATGCTTGACGTAACAACTTGTCCCTAGCGAAAACTCCATCCGGTACCGTTGCAGCGTTTCGGCGGTCATGGTTTGAGGACTGGTACGAAGGACGGCGTAGTGTCCAAATATCGGATCGAGCCGCGAGCCATGCCTCGAAACGCCGTGTCGGCACGCCACATTTACGCCACAATCAGGTGTGTTGGTCCCGCGATTCTTGCGTTACGTCTGATTGCTCGTAATGCGTTGCCGCCAAAGCTGCTATGCTGCCTTGTGTGTCCAAAGGAGGCAGAATGACAAAACATGGAAATCCACCCGGAATCCCGCTCCCCGCCGGCTGGTCCCAGCATGCAAGGTCCGCCACATTGCACGTGATCTCCTTGGCCCAATTCGCCCTCGCCTACACGCGCGGCTGGGCCGTAAACAGCCGAGTCGCCCGGGTGCGGCTGAAAGCCGAGAACGATCGACTCAGGCAGCAAGTCGCATGGCTCACCGAGGAAATCCGCATCAAGGATGCTCGCATGAAGCGGACCGCTCCCCAGCGGAGGCCACACTATGTGCCCGCAGAGCGAATGTCGATTCTGGAACTGCGCGCCGCCCGGGCTTGGTCCCTACAACAGACGGCCGATGCGTTTCTCGTGACACCGGCCACCATCGCATATTGGATGAAACGTCTTGACGACGAGGGGCCTGACGTGCTCGTACAGATCCGTGAGCCTGTCAACAAGTTCCCCCACTTCGTGCGATATACTGTGCAACGCCTCAAAGCGCTCTGCCCAGGTCTCGGTAAGGTCAAGATTGCCCAGATACTGTGCCGCGCGGGCTTGCATCTCGGCGCCACGACTGTTGGGCGGATCCTCAAGGAAGCGCCGCCACCAAAGCCACGAGAGGCATCTCGGAAAGCCGGTCGAGTGGTTACGGCGAAAGATCCGAACCACGTATGGCACATCGATCTGACCGCCGTGCCCATTCGTGGAGGGTTTTGGACACCACGCCTTCCCTTCGCGCTACCGCAATGTTGGCCGTTCTGTTGGTGGCTGGCCGTCGTGGTTGATCACTTCTCACGACGTGCGATCGGCTTCGCTGTCTTTCCGAAACGGCCGAGTTCGCTTGCGGTGCGCACCTTTGTGGGTAAGACAGCCGCTCGCATTCATGCGACGCCCAAGTATCTGATCTGCGACAAGGACAGCATCTTCTGGTGCACGGCGTTCAAGCGCTGGTGCAAGAGGAAAGCAATCCGTCCGCGGTACGGCGCGATTGGGAAGCACGGCAGCATCGCCGTGGTCGAACGACTGATTCGCACCATCAAGGACGAGGCAACTCGAAGGATCGTGGTTCCGCAGCGCCAAGCAGCATTTCGCAGGGAACTTACATCCTACCTTGCTTGGTATAACGAGCATCGTCCTCACGCAACGCTCCACGGAAAGACGCCGAACGAGGTTTACTTTCGTTTGCGGCCGGCCAACCAACGACCGCGTATCGAACCACGCGAACGCTGGCCTCGGCCTTCGCCGTGCGCCAGACCTGGCACGCTGATCGCCGGACAGCCAGGCGATCGCTTTGAGATCGAAGTCGGCTTCCACGACGGAAGGCGACACCTTCCGATCGTATCGGTAAGACGCGCGGCGTAGATCTGCGCGGATGTCTTGCCACTCTCTTGCGAGGCGAGTGCGCGCGTCGCAGGCTTTCATCAGTGATTCTCGCTCCCGAATCGTCGAAGGGTGTGCCTCGTAGGCCGTCAAAGCAAACATTCGCCATGATTATCCGCCGTCCAAGGCTCCGCAATGCGACGCGAATGCCGGCGCAAGAATCGGTGGTCCATCACACCAGATTAAGATGCGGAGAATTACGGAAAATATGGCCTCAGACTGCTGCTTCGATTCTGCTCTCATCGGCGGCAAAGATTCGGAAGGAGGGCTGCTTGAGCGTCCTTGCTCGTGGATAGCGGATTTCCGGACAACAGTGAATCTGCGCAACTATCGCAGCAGCAGCACTTTAGATGCCTCCAGATCAATCAATACCAAGTGAAGAAATCTTCCCCCAGTTGACCTGATCCAGGGAAGACCCTATAGTCGATGCCGCTTCACATTCGGGCATTTGGGAAAGATCTGCGACATGCCTTTTTTTGAGTCCATTTGCGCATCAAGCTGGATGCCTTTCCACGCGACTAGTTCGCAAACACTAGGCGATTTGATCAAGCGGACTCTGACGCACATTTATGATTACTCTGGAAACCGGAGGGTTGCTCCAATGTGTCGGTTGGGCACACATCACTTGGCAGTCGGAGCGTTACTCGTCCTGTGCTCCATTACGAGTATCGTCCACGCCGCCATTCAATCGGTTCATCTTGAACCCGGTTGGAATCTGGTTTTTTTTCACTACGACAGCGAACGTGAAACAGCGGTCCCGAAGGTCAGCAGCAATAACAAGAGCGGCTGGCAAGCGCAAGCTTGCACGCGCGACTCGCCGGCTTGGCATCTCCCGGACGCTAAGTCTGCGCGTCCGGGCCGATGACCTGTTCAATTAT
>JACZTW010000222.1 GCA_022573485.1 Planctomycetota bacterium | reverse complement strand
GGCCCGCTACACGGCGGGGCCAATGAAAAAGCGATGGAGATGCTGTTGCAGTATGAAACCGCTGACCAAGCCCGCCAGGGCACACTGGACGCCATCAAGAACAAGACCAAGATCATGGGCTTCGGACATCGGGTCTACAAGCATGGTGACCATCGGGCCCGTATTCTGGAAGACCGCATGGCCACTTTGGCGAAGAAAATGGGGCAGGAGCGGTGGATCGACATCTACATGGCGGTCAAAAACACCATGCAAGAAGAAAAGAACATTCTCCCGAACGTCGATTATCCCTGCGGTCTGGTGTACTACCTGATGAAGCTGCCGACGGACGTGTATACTCCGTTGTTCGTGGCCAGCCGCGTGATCGGTTGGGCGGCGCACGCGGCGGAGCAACATTTCAACAACCGCATCATTCGGCCGCGCAGCAAATACACCGGCCCGGCTTTGCGACCCTATGTGCCCATTGATCAGCGAAAATGATTGACACGCGCTCGCCCTGTTCGTAGAAGTATGGCGGTTCGTCAATCTTTTTTCGGGAACTGATCATTGTCCAAACACAAATCGCGCGACCTTCTTCATCGTTACGACGGCAACCCGATCATCGAGTTGGAGGACATTCCATTCAAGTGCAACACGGTCTTCAATGCGGCTGCGACAAAGTACAACGGTGAGTATCTGTTGCTCTTGCGCGTGGAGAACCTGCAAGGGCGGTCGGTGTTTGTACTGGCGCACAGTCCAGACGGCTACGAGTTCAAGGTGGACGACTTCCCGGTGATGTGGCCGGTCGAGGAAGGGCCGATGGCAGTCTATGAGACCCACGGCATCGAAGACCCGCGTATCACGCTGATGGACGGCGTGTATTACATCATGTACACGGCCTTCGGCGAACTGGGGCCCACGGTGGCACTGGCGACCACGACCGATTTCAAATCGTTCGAGCGTCACGGTTTGATCAACATGCCGGCGTCAAAGAATGCTGCCCTGTTTCCGAGGAAGATCGGCGGTCGCTACTGCCGGTTCGCCCGCCCGGCCTCCGACGGGGGGGGCAGCATCTGGGTCAGCTACTCCAAGGACTTGAAGTATTGGGGGGATCATCAAGTGGTGATGGCCCCGCGCGCGGGGCATTGGGATTGCACACGAATCGGTGCCGGCGCTCCGCCGATCGAGACGGATCAGGGCTGGCTGGAGATCTATCATGGTGTTAAGGACACCAGCGCCGGCCCGATCTATCGCCTGGGCGCCGTCTTGCTCGATTTGGACGATCCGAGCAAGGTGCTCGGTCGATCGCTCATTCCGGTGCTCATGCCGCGAGAGCTGTATGAGCGCATCGGTGATATCGGCAATGTCGTGTTCAGTTGCGGCGTCATACCGGAGGACGACGGCACGCTCAAAGTCTATTATGGCGCCGCCGACACGTGCATTTGCTTGTCAATTGGGCGCATCGACGACTTGATCGAAAGCTGCTCGCCGTCGTGAACATCAGATTTAGAGCGGTTTCATACGACGTGTAACGTGCATCCTGCGCGACACAAATCCAACCCGCAGATCTAAGCGTGACTATGCACTAGCCGCCCATGGGCGGCATTTTCTTGCGGTCGATCCGGCCGTCTTCGAAGCGATAAATGCCGTGATCGTCTTTCTGGGATTCTCTCCTGGCCTTCTTCTTACGATCCTTACGTTTCTTCCGGCCGACGCCCTGTTCCTCCTGGCCCTCTTCCTCGGCAGTGTCCTCGGCGCCACTCAGTCGCGACGCGCCCGCGCTGGGAGTCCCCATATCGGTCCGCGTGGGCGGCGCCCTGTAACCCTCGGACGCCTTGTCGGCCATCAATGCTTCGTAGGTGGGACTGGGCGGGGTGGTGATTTCGTTGCCGCGGAAGTATCTGGAGAAAGCGAACCCCGCTAGAACCAGAATCAGCGCAGCGCCCGCGATCAACTTGGGCGAGAATCTGGATTGCGCGTCTGCCATTCGCAAGGTCTCCTCTCATCGTTGGTTGTTGCACAGGCAAAGCGAGGCGAAGAGTCTGCCAAATCCCGGCGCGCCGAGAAAGTCAGTTCGGAGAATCCAGCCGTCGGCTGGCCTTTTGGCAGCCGTTCCGAAGTCGCGACGATCTTGTTTCAAGTTTCATTCGCAACGCAGAGATCGTTATCCACGACAACACAACACGGGCTCACCACTGTAGCCCGGGATCGAAGACAAACGGCGCCGGGAAGCAATGTTCCTTCCAGCCCGGGCCGCTGTACATTAAGTGCATGAAATCGCCGATGCCCGGCTCCTCGTAATCCGGAGCCCCAGGGCCACTGAGATTGCCCAGTG
Organism: Planctomycetota bacterium; assembly: GCA_022573485.1. Taxonomy (GTDB): domain Bacteria; phylum Planctomycetota; class Phycisphaerae; order UBA1845; family CAIVHJ01; genus JACZTW01. Next base: position 4,202 of record JACZTW010000222.1, on the reverse strand, counting down.
GCATGTTGACCCACTCCAGCCGAGACCCGCGAATCGAGAAATTGCCCGTGTGAACCACTCGGGCATTGGGCCAATCAATGCCGTAGACGTCCGATCGGACCTCGTAGAGCACCGGCGTTGAGTGGCCGTCGACAAAAGCGACGTTGTGCTCACGCATCCGCCCATGATTGCCCATCGAATAGCGGCGTTCGGTGTTCTGGATAGCAAAGTTCCGCCAATAGGCGCCGTAAAACCCCTTGGTTTCCTTGATCATCACAGTCTTGTTGGTATCCGGAATCTGGGAGTAAGGTCTGAGCCACGGGCCGATCTGCCAGAACTCTGCGCCCGGGTAGCCCACGAACATCGAGTCCGTCGCATAGCTGCTGCCCATGGCGTCGTAAAACGAAATCGGATCCCTGTGGTACAGGCTCTGCGACATGTAAATGCCCTTGCCATCTTCTCCGCCGTCCATACCGCTGACGTAGCCGATGTCTGAAGGGCATTTGAACGTATCCAGCTCCAGGCGTTCATCGCGCCTCAGTTCCTCAATGGCGTCGCCGCGATCCGCAAAACTACTGCTGTAGAGGTACTTGTTCATCGGGCGCGTCGCGGGGCCCATGAAGTTCCCGGTCGAATAGCGCCCGTAGTCGGTCGTTGGGTCAAATCCCAGGTATCCCCCGTCCGGTTCACCTTCGCGATAGTCGTGCAGCCCGCTCTTGCCGCCGTAGGCTCGCCGGGAGGCTGAAAGATACCGGCCTGCTCCCCAAGGATCCGGGATCGGGGGCGCCGTGGTGAATCGGGAATGGACCCCGATGAGCATCTCGCTGGGATCATCGCTGGCGTAGGAATACGCTGCCGCCATTTGATCACGCAGGTTCGCCAAGCACTTGGCCTTCTTGGCCTGTTCGCGAGCCTCCGCCAGCGATGGCAACAGAATCGAGATCAAAAGGGCGATGATCGCGATGACCACCAACAATTCAACCAGTGTGAAACCGCGTACACGTCGGTTGGCGAGTGCCATGGTGCGTTCTCCTTTTGATTTGACCACAGCGAAGTGATGCCGTTAAGCAAGCCCAACAGCGGCGGACAGACCTCCCGGCCCGCCGTTTGGGCTCAACTTCTACACAATACCAGTTTACCGTCAACCGATCCTGACTGCAAGCTCCCGGTTGCCGATTTGAGGGCCAAATATGGGCCGAATCGGGGCTTGTAATCGTCGCTGGGGGACGCCGGGGCAGCATCGAGGTGGTCGATGGGCCGTATCAAGTCGCCCGGATCCGCCGCGGCGGAGACCCTAAAGGGTCCTGCTTGAGGGCGTTCCAAGCCGGGTATCGAGCATGCGACGCTCGAAATTAGAATGACCATCCAAAGCTGATCGCTGTCTGTCGCAATCGCCATAGATCACCTGTCAAGTTATGAAGGAGGAAGGAGTGTGCGGATGTGGTGTGCGCAGGGAGAATTATGAATGATGAGCTATGAACTATGAATTGGGAGAGAGGAAGAGACAAACAGAGGCGTGTGAAATGTTGGATGCCGACCGAGTGCAAGAGTGCGAAAAAGCGCAATGGCCAAACGAAGCCAAACTTGCCGCAAGCACAAGGCCGCAAAGATGAAACGTCCAAAATTCAAAGTCCAAAATAAGAATCTCTGCGTGCTCTGCGGTCTCCGCGGTGAATTCTCTTTGGTCAAGAGAGAAAGAAGAACACATATGCCGAGGCGAGGAGGAGTTGGGCGGCGGCGAAGGGGGCGGCGGCTTTGACGAACTGTACGAAGGACAACGGGAGCTTGTTGCGGTGGATGATGGTGACCGCCACGACGGTCGAGGCGGAGCCGATGGGGGTGATGTTGCCGCCCAGGTTGCAGCCGAAGATGATCGCCCACCACAACGGCGAAGTGTTGGGCGGCGGGTCGGGGGCGGTGGAGAAGATCTTGGCCAGCATGGCCGACAGCGGGATGTTGTCGGTGACCGAACTCATGATCGCCGAACACCACAGCAGCGCCACCGGGCCGAGCTTGGGGCCCAGGTCCGTGACGGCGGTCAGGCCCTTGCCGATGAGGGCCAGCACCTGGGCATGCTCCATGACGTTGATGACGATAAACAGCGAGCCAAAGAATGCCAGGAGATCCCAATCGACGGCGGCGTAGAACTTATCCACGTCGTGCTTGTACTTCAGCAGCGCGCCAATGGCGAAGAACATGGCTACGAAACCCAGACCGAGGTCTTTGATGTATGGAATGACCGAGGCGGTCGAGAACGCGGCAATCAGCAGTCCGAGCGCGACAGCCGAGAAGACAAAGTAGCCGCGGCTTGGTACGCCGTCGTTCTCGTCGAAGCCGGCCACCAGTTCGGCCGCCGCGCGGCGCTCGGCCTCGTCGGCGAGTGGTTCGATCTTGAACAACCGCCGGGCCAGCCAGACGGTGACCAGCGTGGCGATCACGACATACGGAGCAGCCTTGGTAAAGAAAGTCATGAAGCCGATCTCCGCCGCCTGCCCGACGATGATGTTGGGCACGGACGAAATGAGCGTGAGCAATCCGCCGACATTGGTCAGCAGGCCCTCGGCGAGCAGGAAGCCGAGCAAGTAGTTTCGGCGGTTCAGCTTGGCCAGCGAGACGCTGGTCAGCGAGCCAATGATAATCATGGCAGTGACGTTATTGAGCACGGCTGAGAAGGGCACGGTCAGCAAGCAATAGTACCACAGCAGCTTGACTGGATCGCCGCCGGAGGCTTTGGTCAAGCGAATGGCGATCCAACTGAAGATGCCGGACTTGCTGGTGACGTCCACGAAGAGGCTGGCGCCGAGGATGATGGCGATGACTTCCCATTCGATGGCCGGGATGTAAATGGGCAGGTGGATGCCGCCGGCGATCTCCATGTCTTCGAACGGCAGAAGCTCGAAGATGGCGCCGAGCAGCAAGCACAGTACGGCGAAGGCGGAGGTGATGATGGACTTCTTGGCGTGCAGCTTCTCCTCGAAGGCCAGGGCGGCGACCATGGCGATGAGGAGTGCGATGAACAGCGCGGTCACGCCGGCCGAGACGTGGTGCGCGCTTGCGGGTGCGGCGTCGGACAGGAAACCCAGTGTGCTCGTCATTGCGTGGGCGATCATAGCATCAATAGGGGAATGTCGCGGAATTCCACGGCAATGGGGTAGGCCAGGCCGTGCATGGCCTGTTGGTCTTCGTCCTTGGTATTGAGCACGAGGAGGTCGGTGCGGTGTTGGTCGATGAGGCGGCGGTAGTCGCGCAGGCGATGGCCCATGAACACGTGGGCGTGCAATGTGGCGGTTTGGCCGTGCGAATGGAGCACCTCGATGCAGTGGGCGATATAGTCGGTCGGCTGTTTGAGCAGTTGCTCACGCAGGGTTTGTTCGGCGATGGCCGTCTCGATGGCCGGTATCTTGCTGATGGCGTCGAGGTAGTAGGCGAACATGGCGTCGTCTTCGACGTGGCAAAGGTGTACGTGTCCGGCGGGCTGGGTGAAGCGGACGGCGTTGCTGATCAGCCGGGCGTCGCCGGCCAAGTGATCGGTGGCGACCATGACGCTGGCGGTTTGAGTCATCGCACCTTCGCCACGGTGCTCCGCGTCGGGCAGCACGAGCACGGGCGTCGGCGTGGCCTGGGTGAGTGTGTCGAGGTACACGCCGAGGCTGTGCGGCGTGTTCTTGTCGGATTGGCGAAGGTTGCGGCTGGTGACGATCAGATCCGCCTGCTGTTGCACGAGCTTGTCCAGCAGTTCGGACTTACGGTCGTAGTCGCCTTCGCCGAGCGTGTGCCATTCGGGGCTGTCGGGTTCCAGTACCGTGAGGAACTGCTGCACGCGTTGGAGCAGGGCAGCCGTGTCCGTCGCGTCGAGGTCGGTGACCAGCGTGACGTGCCGAATCTCGGGCCTGCGATACTCGAAGCGCGCTTTGTCGGCCCGCTTGAAGATGGACTCGAATTGATCGACGCGGTCGGGCATGGGGAGGCAATCAGTAATCAGTAGTCAGTACTCAGTAACTGGAAAGGAGATTTCGCCTCGCACAACATATCGGTGAGCTTTGTATGGCTCGGGGCTGCCGTACGTCGGCAGAGCAAGGAGCCGACTTGCCGACTACTGGTTACCGAGTACTGGCTACTTTTTCAGGGTGGATGACGGGATTCGAACCCGCGGCCCCTAGGACCACAACCTAGTGCTCTAACCAACTGAGCTACACCCACCATCGGATCGAGCCGTGGGCTTC
>JACZTW010000221.1 GCA_022573485.1 Planctomycetota bacterium | reverse complement strand
AGGTCGAAAGCATGTTGGATGAGCTGAGCTGGGAAAAGAAGTAAAGCGACCGCACTCAAAAAGCACAACCCACCGGCGGGTTGCAGTTTTTGCAATCTCAAATATCAACTCGACGGTGCCGTTGCCCAGCCCGCAGTCGCGAGCGCCGGCCTAGATGAGGAAATCAGCCACGCTGGGGTCGTCTACGCGGTAGCTGGGTCCGGGTCCCAGCGGATTCATTTGCCTTCGCAACTCTCTGTAGCGATTTAGCACTTTGTCCACTTGTTTGCCGACTCGGTTGAGTTTGCGCATCATGTTGCGTGTGGGTTTTCCTTGTCCCTGGCGTTCTTTACGTTTCGCATCAAGACTCTGGAACTCCTCGAAGAGCATTTTGAGTGTTTCCCAGTTGAGATCCTGGCGATAGCGCCACATTTGGAACTTCACGCGCTCTGCTTTGATAAGCACCAGGCTGGTGGCGATGTTCAGGTTCTTCTCGATCTTGCGGGCATTTGCCTCTCTCTTGGTCCAGTCGCTGAACTGGGTGACGGTCGCTTTACTGTTGGCCCGAATCAGTTCGTTGGCCGCGGCGAGAATCTCGCTAGAGAGGTCTCGGGCCGCCTGATCGAAGACCTTTGGATCGCTCAATGACTGACCTCTAAAACTGCCGGTGGGGTAAACCTTGAGTACGTGGTAGCGTCCAGTTGCATACGAACCGACCCCTTCGATCTTCGCCTTGCGCAGCTTCTTGAACGCAACGGAAGCACTTTCGTAATCACTGTTGCGGAGGAGGTACTCCGCGTGCAGGACTTGAATCTGCTGTTGCAGAGGCTTCTCGCGCGACTTGAGCGCTGCCGGCTCGATCAGCTCATCCAACTGGGCGCCGGCTTTCTTCCACTCGCCGTTGTCCAGCCGATCGGCGATGGTGGCCAACTCGTCATCATCATCCACTTGAATGCGCATGGCCAGGCTGATGGACTTGTCGTACAGCTTCGCGGGGTTGGCGCGCCGGCGGGTGAGCCGATTTGCGTCTTTCAGAGAGAGTTGAACCGGCACTCCCAGCATTGCAAGCGTGGCGCTGAAGGTGTGGCTCTCGAAGTTGCCGGTCGTGCTCGAACCGTCGATCTTATACAGCGTCTGCTTGTACAGCCGCGTCTCAATCTTGCGGATTTCGTCGAGGGCCAATGATATTTCGCCGTTCTCTTCGCTCTTGAACTTGATTTGCCCCACCACATCCGTCAGGAACAGCTTGCAGCCTTCTCCATCGAGGACCAGTGCATCGACATCGGGAGGTTCAATCTTCTCCGTCTGCTTGCGAAACAGCACACTCCGCAGGTTTGCCATCTTGAGTTTGGATTTCTGACCTCTGGCGTTGGTGAAATTGAATTCGACGTCCTTCGCGTCTGCTCTGAGGCGCTCTCCGCCATCGATCAGCAAGTGGGCCTTTCCGTTGTCATTGATCACATAGCCTGCTCGATTCACGGGTATCTGTATGTCCCCGAACTTCGTTTTCCAAGTCAACTGCTCATCGGTGATTTGGCCTTCCGTTTTCTCGCCGTCCGTGAACTCGACGATGTCGATGCCCTTTTGGCGAGTTTTGCCGGGCACAAACACGTGCAGATTTTTGTCGAGAAGGTACGGCAGAAAGGGCCCCAGAGCGGTGTCAATCTTGTTGAGCCCCAGGGCGCCGCGCAAGAAGTCGATGACCACGGCGGCCGGAATCTGGCCGGCCGAGACGCCGACCTCGGTGACATCAACACCGCCTTCGACGTTCACGCCGACCAGGCGGCCGGCATTATCCACCAAGGGGCCTCCACTGTTGCCTCCGACAATCTCGGCGTCGGAACGAAACTTCTTGATCCGGCCAGAGGGTGCGTAGATGATGTTGGTGATGTTGCCGGACGTGATGGTGACGGGGGCGTTCTTTTCTCTGGAGGTGGCCATCTTGTCACCGTGGGGGTAGCCCACGGCAAACACGCGCTGGCCGACCGTCACTTCATCGGAAGGCACCAGTGTCAAATAATGCGGCGTCGAGAGCGGGAAATTGTCCTCATCATACACTTGCAGGAATGCCAGGTCCGCCGATTCAACCAGATACATTCGCTCGCCCCGGTAGCGTTTCTCTTCGTCCGTGCCGCCGTCAAGGGTGATTTGGTATTGGGCGATTCCGATCTCGTTGTGCCTGCGGAAAGCGGTCCATGGATCTCTGGCGTAGTGCCCGACGTTCACCACATGGCTGTTGGTGATCATCAAGCCGGTGCTGTTGATGAACCACCCGCTGCCCCACGCGATGCCTTCGATCTTGTTTTCCCGCGCCTTCTTGGCACCGAGCAGGATCTGCCCCGTGGCCTTCATGACATGCTCACGGACTTTTGCACTGAGCTGTTGGGCGTCCGCGGTCCTCCCAGAGAGGAGAACGCACAGCCCAAAAGCCGAGACCACAATCAGAATCTTCAACTGCTTGCTTGGGAGACATGTACTTCGCATCATCGACTCCGCTCCATCGATTTTCAGTGGTTCTTTGTCGGTTGCTTTCATCTGTGACTATTACTGCCGATCAGCCGATTGCTGAACGACCGCTTCTTTCCTTAGACGTGCGCCCGGCCTCCATCGCAAAAAAGGCACACCAAAACAGGACATTCGCTTGAGAAATGATCTCTGCAAGTTTGTATTATACCAACAGGTGGGCGGTTTCGGCAACTAATGAGTGGTGCTGTTAATATGGGTACCGTTCTAATCTGCCTCAAAGAAATATCGTGGCTCTTGCGACAGAAGAATCGCCATGAGAATCCGGCTCGGACAATCGTTAGTCATTGATAGCCAAGACATTAGATTCGAAACAGCGCGAAGTTCGGGTCCGGGTGGCCAGAATGTCAATAAAGTCTCGACGAAGGTCACGCTCTGCTTCGACTTGCAGGGTACGCGGGCTTTGGACGCAGGCCGGAAGCGGATCCTGCGCCGGAAGCTGGGCACACGAATCAGCAAGAGGGGCATCCTGCGCGTGACTTCGCTCAAATATCGCTCTCAATCGGCCAACAAAAAGGCAGCCCTTCGGCGGTTCGAAGAATTGCTGACCGAGGCCCTCAAGCCAACTAAGAAGCGGATTGCTACGCGGGTCCGCCGGTCGGCCGTCGAGAAGCGCATCCGGCAAAAGAAAGAGCGAGGCCGAGTCAAGCAAGGCCGGCGTCGCGTTGCGGAGGATGACTGAGAGGGTCGGATCATCCGATGCGTCGCCGCCGCGAGGTCACAGCTCGGCGGCGTAAGCATCAAAGTCACTCGCGCTGAACAACACCAAGAGTACACGTTCGGGCAGGCCGTTGTCAGCGAGGAATTCGCGAATCGTACCGATGGCAATCTGCGCTGCATCCGCAATTGGGTAGCCGTACACACCGCAACTGATCGCCGGGAAGGCAACAGTTCTGCACTCGTGCGCGCGCGCGAGTTCGAGAGACTGCCGATAGCAACTCGCCAGCAGCTTGGCTTCGCCCTTTGCGCCGCCGTGGTAGACCGGGCCGACGGTATGGATCACGTATTTGGCGGGAAGGCTGTAGGCTTGCGTGATTTTCGCCTGTCCGGTGCGGCAGTCGCCCAGCGCGCGGCACTCAGCCAATAGTTGCGGCCCCGCGGCGCGGTGAATCGCGCCGTCCACTCCGCCGCCGCCGAGCAATGATTCATTGGCGGCGTTGACGATGGCGTCCACTGCGCATTTCGTGATGTCCCCCTGCACGAGCTTGATGCGCTCCGTGGTTGCGGTCACGCCGTGTCGCTCCGTTCGGTGATCAAAACAACCTCAATCTCACGATGGCCGACCGAATGCTTCAGCAGCGCCAGCGGTAGCGGGACCGCTCGGTGCCGATTGATTTGGATGTGGGCTTCTTGCCAGCGCGCGTGCAGGCGGTTGGCTTGCCCGCCGGTCCGCTCGACCCGGATCGGCACGATATGGGGCCCGACTCGGAGTTCCGTCGGGTCCGAGCCCTCCTTCACAGAGAGCAGTGGTTCCAGTGCTTTGGCCCAATCGGACTTGCCAAACTGCAATTGCGAGCAGTGCGAACCGCGCAGCGGGTGTTTCGCCTGAAGGTAGACGTGCGCTCGCCAGTTGCCCGGCAGCGTCAATACGCCGAAGTAGCGGTTGTCACCGAAGATGCGCCGATCGCGCTTCTTCTCCAGCTTTTCGGCCTTCCAGCCGGTGACTTCTTCGGTTTCGCGCGCGTACTTGCGGATGACCCGCGGGCTCGGCTGCTCCATCACGTAGGTCAGGTATGCGAGAAGAAACCGCAATCGTGCGGTCCTGCCGGCATGGCGCCGGAACCACTGATTGAGGTCCGCGAGATTCAAAATGCGCAGCACTTGCGTGACCTGTATGCCGAAACGCGCATTGTGCAGATCGACCAACACACAGCGATCGTTTCGGTCCACCAGGATGTTTTCCGGATGCAGATCCGCCGGCACGAATCCCGCCCGGTGCAGGGACTCGAGAAACGCCGCCGCGCGAGTGACGATCGCGTTATCGATCGCCGGCGTTCGGCCTCCGGATGAATCGGCCTTGTCAAGCCAATACGCAGATAGCGACTGAGCATCTGGGATTTCTTCCGTGAGCAGTACACGAACACCCGTCTTGTCGCCGGCCCGGCTGCCGTAGGCGACCGGACGGACCACGCTGAGTTCGTGGGCTTGTCCAAACTGCGCCGCTTCAAACTCGCGCTTTCCGGGCGGACCGAACAGTTTTTCTTTGAGTCGTGCCCATCCCACGGGCGGTCGAAACACCTTGGCCACCACGATTTGCTCCCCGATGGGCACGCGCCAAACGCTCCGAAGCTCATTGTCTTTGAGCAGTTCCGCACCGGCGTGCCGCGTCAGGGAGTCCCAGGGGATGTTGGCGGTTTCAGAGATCAGGGCCTGCCATTTCGGTGTGCAGGCCCAGCGCCAGCCCCCGGCATCGACCATGACCACGGGGTGGGTTGCGCGGGTTCGTTTTCGGGTCAATTTCATGTCTTCAGCCCCAAGCTGCATTTTACCGAACAATCAGGCATCGTCGAGATGCACCAGATTCCGATACTGACGGCGCAATGCGACGGGACCGCAAGCGAAACGCAAATCCCCTCTGCACTCCCTCAGACTGCGATCACCTCGGCCCGTGGCTTGCCGTTTAGCAGATGCTCCTGCATATCGGATCCCCGAACAATTGAGTGCCCGTCGAATTTACGACCCACCGTTGCCTCTCATTACCGCTTCGCGTACGATCCGCACATCCCAAAGATCAGGAGTGTGACGCATATGCCCGAATTACTGTTCCACGGCGCCGCGCGCGAAGTCACCGGCTCCATGCACATGGTCCGCGTCGATGACCGCTGGGTGGCGCTCGATTGCGGCCTGTTTCAAGGCAAGCGCAGCGAATCCGAAGCCAAGAACCGCGAATGGCCTATGCCGCCGAGCGAAATCGCCGCCGTGGTCCTGTCGCACGCCCACACCGACCACACCGGCCGACTCCCCAAATTGGTGAAAGACGGCTTTGACGGGCCGATCTTCTGCACGCCCGCCACGCGCGACTTGTGCTCCATCATGCTGCCCGATTCCGCCTACATACAGGAGGAAGACGTCGCCTACGTCAACAAGAAGCGCAAGCGAAAGAAGCTCCCCCCCATCGAAGCGCTGTACGAGCATGAAGACGCAGTAGCGGCGCTGAAGATGTTCCAGACGATATCCTATGGGCGGCTGTTTCAAGTCGTGCCGGGCCTGCTGGCGGAATATCAAGAGGCCGGCCACATGCTTGGCTCGGCGGGCGTGCGGTTGTACTTCGGCGAGCGCAACAATTCCGCGCCGACGCTGTACTTCACCGGCGACATCGGCCGGCCGGACAAGCCGATCCTGCGCGACCCGGCCCCGCTCCCCGAAGCCGATATTTTGATCTGCGAGAGCACCTACGGCGGCACGGTCAACGAGCGCGTGTACGACGGCAAAGAGAAGCTCACCCGCATCGTTCGCCGCACTTATGAGCGCGGCGGCAAGGTCATCATTCCGGCGTTTTCGGTCGGGCGCACGCAGACGATCGTGTATTTCCTGCAGCAGCAAATGGAAGCCGGTGTCATACCGCGCTATCCGGTGTACATCGACAGCCCACTGGCCGCCAACGCCACCGAAGTGTTCCGCATGCACCCGGAGTGCTACGACACCGAAGCCCGGCAGTTCCAGCAGCGTACCGGCGACATGCTGGGCTCCGACTGCTGCGAATACACCCGCGACGTCGCAGCCAGCAAAGCCATCAACCGCCGCAAGGAGCCCTGCACGATCATCTCCGCCAGCGGCATGTGCGAAGCCGGCCGCATCCGGCACCATATCAAGAACAACATCGAGAACCCGAAGAACACGATCCTGATCGTCGGCTGGCAAGCCGCCCACACCCTCGGCCGGCGGCTGCTGGATGGCGCCAAGGAAATCAACATCTTCCACGACGCGTTCAAGGTAAAGGCCGACATCGAGCACATCCACGGCTTCAGCGCCCACGCCGACCAGTCCGACCTCCTCAAACTGCTGACCCCCACCAACGGCCGCTT
>JACZTW010000220.1 GCA_022573485.1 Planctomycetota bacterium | reverse complement strand
GAGGTCTTGCTGGGCATCGAGGAACTTGATCAAAAGGGGGAACGAACCTTGGAACAGCGGCGCGCGGCCGGTGAGCGCCCGGTCCCATTGGCGAACCAGCTCGTCGATTCGCTTGCCGGCGGCGGGCCCGACCGCCACGACGGACTTGTCTTCGGGCAGGTCGGCCAGTTCCCACGATTCGCCGATCGGTTGATCTGCGGGAATGTCCTTGCCGAAGACATGGCGCAGGCGCTCGCCGCCCCAAATGCGGCGCTTGAAGATCGGCTCGAAGATGAGCGGATGAACATCCACGTCGGCAACTCCCGCGTGTCAGTGTGTCGCAACACACGCTCGCGGTCAAGCTTGTCAGCGTGGCGGGCGGAACGTATAGTTGCCCCGGGATCGTACACGCTCTTTGAGGACGAAGGCCATGCCGGAAATGCCGCCCAAGCCGGACGTTGTTCTTTTCGAGGACTTCCACAAGCTCGATCTTCGGATCGCCAAGATCGTTGAAGCCATCGAGCACCCCAATGCAGATCGGTTGTTCCTGCTCAAGATCGATCTGGGCAGCGAGCAGCGTCAGCTCTGCGCCGGCCTGCGCGGGCACTACACGGTCGAGCAACTGGTGGGCAAGAACATCGTGGTGGTCGCCAACCTTGCTCCGCGCAAGGTCCGCGGCGAACTCAGCCAGGGCATGCTGCTGGCAGCCGGCACTGAAGATCACTCCCAGGTCATTCTGCTCACCACCGAGGCCGACATCGCCCCCGGCAGCAGTGTCAGCTAGCATCCCGTCTCACATGCCTACTGAGCCGTGGCCTTCAGGCCACGGACCCGCCGCGGGGGGTCGCATCGACCTACGTACGGTCCGGACCCTGAAGGGCCCGGCTTAAGTGCGGTGGCTACGTAGGCGCGCACTGCTCAAGCGCCCGCCGCGGCGGGGCACACCGTTCGTGAGTCTCGATGAGGTCCAGGAGGATCTTGGCTGTGGTGTCGGAGGCTGTGGTGTCGAGGAACGGGCGGACCAGTTCTGCCAGATCGGCGGACATTTGCTCGCGCGCCGCCGAATCCGTAAGCAGAGCTGCGGCGCGCTCGACAATCGGATCGATGGAGCGATAGAAAGGCATGAACTCGGGCACCAGCTCCCGATTGGCCAGGATGTTCGGGAGCGAGAAGTAGCTGGTGGTGATGAAGAATCGGAACAGCCACTGGTACAGGAACCTGGAACTGTTGTACATCACGATCATCGGCGTGTTGTGGTAGGCGGCTTCGAGGGTGGCGGTTCCAGAGGAAATCAGCGCCAAGTCCGCCGCCGACAGCAGTTCCGCGTTGCCACCCGTATGAAACTGCACCGGCACGTCGATTCCATGCGAGACTTCTTCGAGGATCGGCCTAACCAGGTCGTTGGCCACCGATACCAGAATCCTCAAGTTGGGGAATCTCGCGCGGAGTTGCTCAGCCACCCGGAGCTGCCCCGGGAAATTCTCCGCCACGACGTGCCGCCGGGAGCCCGGCATGATGGTCAAGATGGGCCGGCCTCCGTCGCGAAGCCGCTTCAAGATGCCCGCGTCTGTTTCCTTGGCGCACAGGGATGCGAACAGGGGGTGCCCGACGTAACTGGCTTCGACTCCGAAGGCCCGATAATACGGCTCCTCGAAGGGCAAAATGCAGGCCATGCGATCTACGGCAGAGCGCACGCGGGCGATCCTGAGATTCTCTGCCCAAGCCCAGAGTTGCGGGGCGATGTAGTATAAGACCGGAATTCCAAAGGACTTAGCTCGCTTGGCGACCCGCAGATTGAGGATCGGCGCGTCAATGACCACGGCAGCGTCGAACTCTCCGCTGGCAAGCTCCTGCCTCACCAAGCTGAGCATCCTGTATGCGTGGTGGACATGGCCGAGCGCCCCGACCAACATCGAGGAATGCTGGCTCATGTCGTAGATGGACTTACATCCCGCCTGCTGCATGAGGGGCCCGGCCACGCCGGTGAAGCGGACCTCCGGGGAGAGTGCTCTGACGGCACGAATGAGCGACGCGCCATGAAGATCAGCACTCGGCTCAGCCGCGCTGATGAAGATGTGCAGTGGCGTCGAAATAGCGGCCATCCGGCCAATATACGGAATGTTTGTTCCCTCACCAGCCTAGATCGTGTAGAATTGCCCTCGCTGCGAGATTCGGTCGAGCGGTGATCGAGAATCGACCTTTCGTGCGCTTGGTAGGGTGCGGCATTTTGCCCTTGATCAAGCGTCGCAATGTGCGTATTGTACTTAATTTTGGCCACTAGAGATGGACCTATTGCGGGTTCCCGAACAGCCTCTGGCCAGTGCCCGGTTGACTATTGTGCGCCGAGATAAACCGGGTTGGGGAACGGGTCCAATGATCAATCAGGATTTTGGAGGTGTCATTTGACGGCGGATCTGGTGCAGCAGTTAATTGATTCGGGAATCCACTTCGGGCACAAGGCCAGTCGTTGGAATCCCAAGATGAAGCCCTATATCCTGAGCAAGCACAACACGGTTCACTTGATCAACATCCGCGAGACGGTTCGCGGGTTGCTCCGGGCAAAGAAGTTCATCACGGACACGGTGCGCAACAATAAAGATGTTCTGTTCGTGGGCACCAAACGGCAAGCCAAGTCCTCGATCCAAGCGCACGCCGAGCGCGTCGGCATGCCGTATGTGGCAGAGCGCTGGCTCGGCGGCACCTTGACCAATTTCCGAACAATTCGGGCGCGTCTGGCCCGGCTGGAAGAACTCGAACAGCTTGAAGAGAGCGGACAATTGTACAAAGAGAGCAAGAAGGCGATTGCCCGTTTGACGCGCGAGCGCAAGAAGATCCTGCGGAACCTGTCGGGAATTCGCAATATGTCTGAGCTTCCCGGCGCGGTCGTGATCATCGACGCCAATCATGAGCATAACGCCGTGCTCGAATGCAAGAAGCTCGGCGTGCCCAGTATTTGCCTGATCGATACGGATTCTGATCCGGATCTGGTCGACCTCCCGATCCCCGGCAATGACGACGCGATTCGTGCCATTGAACTGATCATTTCCGAGCTGGCGGATGCCGCCGAAGCGGGCAAGCTGGGCCGGTCCGGAGATTCTGATCGGAAGGGGGCTTCAACCGCCTCCCCAGCGCAGAAGCGCTCACGCCGACTGACAACATCGCAACTGGCCTCCGAACAGAACGAACAAACCGGCGAATCGGCGAAGTCAGCCGAATCAACCGAGGCTGCTTCATCCGGACGCGCGGATGACCAGGCCGTTGTGGCCGTTGGAGAAACGGCGTCGTCCGCCGACCACGCCACCGAAAACCAGACCTGAATTTGAAATTCGTAAGCAATGCAGGAGAACATCCAACTCGCCGCCGCAGGGTGTGATCCCGGCGGCCCGAGTTGAGGAATAAGTAGACTGAGGAGCAATGATGGCAGCGACGATCTCGGCATCTGAAGTGAAGTCCCTGCGGGACAAGACAGGCATCAGCATGAGCGATTGCAAGAAGGCGCTGGTCGAGGCGGATGGCGATCAGACCCAGGCGATGGACATTCTGCAGAAGCAATATGCGGGCCAAATGGAAAAACGCGCCGATAAGGAAGCCGCCAACGGCCGAATCGGCGCCTTTGTCGATGGTAAGGTCGGCGCCTTGGTTGAGTTGCGCTGCGAGACTGATTTTGTGGGCAGCAGCGATCACTTCAAGTCGGCTGCCGACGCGCTGGCCCGGCTGGCTTCTGAGGGCGGAGTGACCGATCCCGATCAATTGCTGCAAACCAAGGCGGACGATGGGACCACAGGCCAGGACATCATCGCAGCAGCCTACGGCACTTTGAAAGAAAACATAAAACTGGCTCGCGTCGCCCGCATTGAAGGCGGCGTGGCATGTTACGTGCATCATAACGGACTGGTGGGCACGGTGATTGCCGCGGACGGCGACGGCGGCGGAGTGGCCAAGCAGATCTGCATGCACACAGCCGCTCAGCAGACACTCGACGGCCTGAACCGCGACGACATCGATGCGACCGACGTCGAGAAGGCGCGCGAATTGATGAAAGATCAAGCCAAAGGCAAACCTGAGACCATCGTGGAAAAGATCGTCTCCGGCAAGATGGATAAGTGGTTCGGCGAGCGCGTGCTGCTGGAACAACCCTTCGCCCTGGACGACAAGAAGACGGTGGGCCAGGTGGCCAAGGATGCGGGCATCGCGATTTCGGGCTACCTGAAGTTTGAACTCGGCGTCAAGAGCAACTAGCCTTCGCGCCCGGCGGGATCAGTGATGGCCGACCGCAAGTACAAACGGGTTCTCCTCAAGATCAGCGGCGAAGGCCTGTGCCGAAAGGGTGGATTCGGCATCGACGGCGAACAGCTCGACAAAATCGCCGGCGAACTCAAATCGGTCGTTGAAACCGGAGTGCAGCTCGCTCTGGTGGTCGGCGGGGGCAATTTCATCCGTGGAAACGAACTGGCCGAGCAATCTCATATCCCACGCGCGACGGGACACTACATGGGCATGCTTGGCACGGTCATCAACGCTTTGGCCGTTCAGGAAACGCTCGAACGGTTCGGGCTCGAGACGCGCGTGCAAAGCGCGATCGCGGTGGATCGCGTCTGCGAGAAATTCATCCGGCGGCGGGCCATTCGCCATCTGGAAAAGAACCGCGTCGTGATCCTGGCCGGCGGCACGGGCAATCCCTTCGTGACCACAGACTCCTGCGCCGCACTCCGCGGCACGGAACTGGCGGTGGATATTGTCATGAAGGCGACAAAAGTCGATGGTGTCTACTCGGCAGATCCTGAGACAAGCCCCGGCGCCGAGTTCTACCCCAAGCTGACCTATAACGAAGTCATCGACCGGCGGCTCAAGATCATGGACCTCAGTGCCATCGACCTGTGCCAGCAAAGCAATCTGCCGATCCTGGTCTTCAAGCTGGGCACGCCGGGAAACATGCTCAAGGCGATTCAAGGCCGGCAAGTCGGAACACTCATCAGCGCCAAATAACCCCGCTCTACCGCCCGCTGTTGCACGTTCCCTGTGGGGACGTTCACAGATCAACCGATAGCTGTGTTGTGAACACTTCACTCGATACACGCGAGACGATGGCGCGAGATACGGCGATGAAGTGGCTGGTCATCGCGGCGGCGGTGTTGCTCGATGCCATTCTGCTCGGCACGCTGGATTTGAAGCTGGACCTGCAAAGCCTCATCAGGCCGCTCGGCTTCGCGGCCTTGCTGACCGCGGTTGGTCTGTACTATCGATGGCGCCGTGAATCCGATTTCGTGGTGTGCGTGAATGCCCTGCTGCACTTGGTGCTGTTCTCATCGAGCTACACGATTCTGATGTATTGCCTGGCGACCTTCAACCGCCCGCTGATCGACCCACTACTCGTCGATGTCGATGCCGGCCTGTGGTGCCACTTGCCCGCAATCGTGAGCTGGGCCAAGGCCCACCCAACTGTGCAGCACATGCTGCAATTGGCCTACGATACGCTCCTCCCGCAAACAGCCTTGATCGCAACGCTGGGCCTGGTGGGCGATCGCCGACCGCTCGAGGCATTCGTGCAGCGGTTCATGATCAGCGCACTGCTCACCGCCGCCCTGTTTTACGCTTACCCCGCAGCCGGCCCCTTTGAGGCCTTCGGCTATGAACTCAGTGATGTTCAGGCGCGTTACATGGCACACTTTGAAGGGTTGCGTGGAGGCCAAATGGAAACGATCTCTCTGCAACAGGCCGAAGGGTTGATCACCTTCCCTTCGTTCCATGCGACCTGGGCCATTTTGCTCGCCCTGAGCTGTTGGCACCGACGCTGGCTGTTCGCCCTCAGCGCCGTATTGAACGGCATGGTCCTGATCGCGACCGTGACCACGGGCTGGCACTACCTCGCGGACGTGCTTGCCGGGATCATCGTGGCGGTCGTTGCCGTCGCGGCGTGCCACTGGCTGGCCCGCTGGGTCTACCGCCCCGAGGCAACCGTCGAGAGCGCCCTTCCGAGCGAAAAGTGATTGTGGTAGCATGAAGCGAGCAAGCGCATGCGAATCTGTCCACGGGATTCGGTTCCGGCGCGTTTGGATTGTGCAACACGGATTGGCCTGCTATCACGGATTCCACCATGCGTACAAAAGTAGTAGCGGACTTGCGGAGCGACACAGTCACCCAGCCGACACCGGCGATGCGCAAAGTGATCGCCGAGGCCGTTGTCGGGGATGATGTGTTCGGCGACGATCCGAGCGTCAACGAGCTGCAAGAGAAAACCGCTGCCCTGCTGGGACAGGAGGCGGCCCTGTTCGTGCCGTCCGGGATGATGGCCAACCAGATCGCCATCCGCCTGCACACATCGCACGGCGACGAAGTGATCTGCCAGCGCGACAGCCATGCCTTCTTCTATGAGTCGGGCGCACCTGCGGCACTGAGCGGGGTGAGTGTGCGATTCATCGAAGGCCGGCGCGGGCTTTTCGATGGGGCAGACGTGCAGGCCCTGCTCCGACCGCCGAATGATCATTTCGCGCCCTCCCGCCTGGTGATCATCGAGAATACCCACAATCGCGGCGGCGGCCCGGGTTGGCCGATTGAACTGAGCGCC
>JACZTW010000219.1 GCA_022573485.1 Planctomycetota bacterium | reverse complement strand
AGCCCGCTCACTTGCACTCTACATGATGAGTCTGCACCGCAAGAATGCCCCCGCAACACACACGCCGCGTCCTCAGACAGTCACCCTGGCAAGCATGGGCAGCGCATCCGGCGAGGTGCTTTACAAGATGTTTTGCTGCGCGTGCCACGGCGAAACAGGCCGCGGTGACGGTCCGGCTGCTGGAACGATCGAAGGGCATCCCCGCGACTTCTGGCACGAACGCTTCCGCTACGTCTCGACGGGCAACGGGATCCCGACCCAAGAAGATTTGATTCGGACAATCAGCACTGGCCGACGTTTCGGCGTGATGCCCTCTGATCCGCAATTGACCGAGGCGGAAGTGCTCAGGCTCGCAGAGTACATACGCAAGCTCAATCGAGCCGGCTGGATTGAGCGCCTAATGGCCGCACTCGAGGAGGAGGATGAAGAGATCACCTCAGAAGAAGCTGAGCTAATTGCTCAAAGACGACTCACTCCAGCGCGAATCGTCATCGTTCCCTGGCCTGGGGCCGATTTCCGCCCCAACCGCGAACGTGGGCACAAACTGTATGTTGAGAGCTGCGCCCCTTGCCATGGCCGAACCGGCCGCGGCGACGGTTCCCAGGAACTGGTGGACGAATTGGGGCGCCGGATCCAGGCCCGGAATCTGACTTCAGGCGAGTTTCGGGGCGGAGCCGAAACTGAGGAACTTTTCAAGCGCATCCGCTGCGGCATGCCCGGAACGCCCATGCCCGCGCAGGAACAGCTTAGCGATGAGGACATTTGGCAACTCGTTCACTATGTGCGCGACCTCGCGCACATCGACGACTGAACCGCCGCAGGCCGGGAGGTGAACATCAACGGTTCCGGAATTGTATGACCGATCTGCTTCAACGCGAAACTGCGGCACGCCGGCGCTATCACTTGATCTGTTCTTCGAATCGTACCAGATGAAGTACCCTGAAGCAGTCAACTGCCTGACCAAGGGCAGCGGCTCACGAGTAGCGAGCCTAGCGATGGTCTTCAAGTTGACGACGTGCGCCGAGAAGACGTGGCGAGTACTCAACGGCTCGACGCTGTTGACAGATGTTATTCGCGGCGTAAGTCCGTGGACTGGATGAAGAGCGAGGCTGCGTAGATGTTCGAATAGGCCAACTTCGCTCGTAATGGCTGATGGAGTGAATGATGACGCCCACTCGATGGCTTATCGTTCTTGGATTGCTTGCTTGCGTGTGCCAATCAACGGCACAAGGTCGCCAGGGAGCCCTCCATGCGTCCGAGACAACTGCGTTCGTCAACGTCGTTCCGATGGACAGCGAACGCATCATCGCTGACCATACCGTCCTCATCCAGGACGGAAGAATACTCTGCTTCATGCACGAACGTGGCCACACGATCGACGGTGACGTCCTCGTGTGATTCCTCCGTGCCGTCCGGCCAGACGATGCGAAGGCGATCGACCTTCTCGGAGTCGCCCAGGCCGAAGTGGAGCAAGAGTTGGTCTTGGGAGAGATAGGATGCACTGCTGCCGACCTCGGCCATCTGCGTTTGGCCGCCGGCGGTGACGTAAGCGCGGGCGCCGAGGGCGTGCGTGTTGCCACCGATCTGCCTTAGCCGCACATACAAGTAGTGGCCAGTGTCCTCTGAGGTGTTCTCCAAGAGCATGGCTTCGCCGCCGTGGACCAGGATCGCAAGATCGACCCGGCCATCGAGGTTGAAGTCAATCAGAGCGCCGCCGCGCCCAACGAAAGGCCTCGCCAGACTCGGCGAAACCGGCCGCCGGCATCGTCGGTGCGCGAGGCCACGTCGACGAATCCTTTCTCCGGGCCACGGTTCCAGAACACAAACGGCAGTTGAGCGTGCAGCAAACGGTGGTTTTCGGCCGTCTCAAACGTACTGCCGTTGACCAGCCAGAGATCGCGGAGGCCGTCGTTGTCAAAATCGCAGAATCCCGTCGCCCAGCCGACCATGTCCAGCGAACTCTGGCCCAAGCCGATCTCATCGGCATGATCCATGAACCACAGTCGCCCGTTCTCAGCCGGGCCCAGCACATCATCGAGCGTCATGTTCCGAAAGAGCGCGTTCTCCTGTGCGATCCAGTGCGTGATCAGCAAGTCGAGATCGAGATCGTCGTCCACGTCGGCGACCGCGATGCCCATCGCGCCCCTGTAGTCGGCGGCCAATGATGACGCCCCGACATCAGCAAATGTGCCGTCCTGGTTGTTACGAAAGACGCCGTTGTTGGAGACGTCGTTGGCGACGTACAGATCGGGCCAGCCGTCGTTGTTCCAGTCGCCCCAGCTCACGGACAAACTTCTGCCGCCGGGATCGGCTACGCCGGCCTTTGCAGCCACTTCTTCAAACGTGCCATCACCTCGGTTGCGAAACAGCGAGTTCGGCTGCGGAGCGTAGGCCGAGGGGTTCAGCGTATAGGGCTGCTCGGTGTCGTACTGCCGTCGCATCGCGCTGCGGTCTGCCTCGCGAAAGACGAAATCGACGTAGTTGCTGACGTACAAATCCAGGTCGCCGTCACGGTCGTAGTCGGCCCACGCGCACCCGGTACTGAAGCGAGCGTCGCTCGTGCCGCTCTGCTGCGTCACGTCGCGAAAGGTGCCGTCGCCCTGATTCTGATAGAGCACGTTTTCGCCGAAAGCAGTGACATACAAGTCCAGATCGCCGTCGTTGTCGTAGTCCCCCCAGGCAGCGCCCATGCCGCAGCCGACGAAACCCACACCCGCCTCGTCGGTAACGTCCACAAAACGGGCACGCGTACCGTGATCCGCCGACGGCGAGCCAATGTTGCGATACAGCCGTGACTTGCCCAGCTTTGCGTTTTGCGGTGCGCCGGGTTGGACGCTGCCCGCGATGTTCACGAAGTAGAGATCACTATAGCCGTCGCCGTCATAATCGCCGACCGCGACGCCCGAGCCCATGTCCTCGGGCAGCAGCGAAGCCCGTGTGGCGGGGAAGTGGCGGAAGGCAATGCCGGCTTCGGCGGTGACATCCCGAAATCGAAACGGCGGCGCTTCGCCGGAAGCGTCGCGCGTGAGAACAGACGTCAGGCCTACGACCTGCTCGCCGGGCAGGACCGTCTCTTCGCCGGGTTTGCGGTTGGCGAGGGCCCAGGCGATGGTCGCGATCAGGATCACGCCGCTGACCAGACTCCAGCGGAACAGCAGCCGGTGACGTTTGTTCCACTGGGCCACGGGCTATTGCTCCACA
Source organism: Planctomycetota bacterium (assembly GCA_022573485.1). Lineage (GTDB taxonomy): Bacteria > Planctomycetota > Phycisphaerae > UBA1845 > CAIVHJ01 > JACZTW01. The sequence continues at coordinate 3,383 of JACZTW010000219.1, read as the reverse complement.
CGAATGGTCATAGTCGCCTCGGACAGCGCCGTGATCGGCGTGCGGATGCCGGCCTCTTTGCCGAACAGCTTGTCCAGAAACGCCGCATCGGCCTTTTGGTAGTTGAGCACCGCGCTGACCCGCAGCACGCTCGCCTGCGGCGGAGCGCCGAACGTATGCGCTGTTTTCTCTTCGTCCGTCTCGGGCGTGGGCGGCGTGACCAGACCGGGGCAAGCGAAGGAGTATGTTTCCATATCGCTGGTGCCGGGAAACAGCGCCCTCTTGAACCGCGCGCCGACCATCTCCCACAAATTGTGAACGTCGATATCGTTGCCGTAGCGATCGATGCCCTCGGCTTTGAAGATCATGGTGTCGTCGTCCATCATGCCTTGCTCGTCCGGTTTGCCCACTTCGTACACCACCTTGCCATCTTGATCCGTAACGGTCAACTCCACCCAACTGCGGATGATATCCAGCGGGCCGGTGGGGAAGCCGTGCCCCACCTTGTTGTTGGTCACGATGACCTGCACATCGACTTGCTCACCGGGCTCGACGGTCTCCGGGCCGGCGAGTTCAAGCCGAATCACCGGGCCGGCGGTCCATTTGTCGGCGATCTCCGGCACTTCGATCTCGCCGCGAAGCCACTGCTCAGTCAGCCTGACGTGCTCCTCGCCGCCGGGCAGGTTCATCAAGATCGGTATCACTTGGTTGGCAGCGAGGAAGCGGTGTGAACGGTGCTTGCGATCGCCTGCCGTGCGGTTGTAATCACCGGAGTCCCCCGCCGCCGGATCGAGCGAGTCCGTCAGCGGCATGTGACATTCGCGGCAGGTAACGGTCTTGGTCGCGTCGCCTTCGTGATACCAGCGGCTCTTTCGCCAGTTGTCGTACTGGTTCTGCAACTGCACCCAGCCGATTTGATTGACTTCTTCGTTGATGAACTGCTTGTGGCAGGCGGCGCAGAACTCGGCCGTTTTGTACAGCGGGCGTGCGAAAGCTGCTTTGTGCTGTTCGGGATAGACGCGGATCAGAAAATCGCTCATCCACTTGTTCGCCGCACCTTCCTTCCGTTCGCCGATGTAGCGTACCGGCTGGCCCATCGTGTAATCCGCGTTGCCGCGGATGTCCGTCTGAACGATGGCATGGCAGCCAATGCAGGACACGCCCTCGTCGGCCCCGATCGAGGTCAGACCCTCGACATTGACGTTCTTATTGCCGGAGAGCAGAGCGACTGGATCGTGACAGCCCGCGCAATAGCGCGTGGCCTCCGCACCAACGTCCTCGAGCATGATGTGCTGCACAGCCTGAAAGACCACGTCGGACGAAGCGTAGCGGTGGGCACTGGGCTCCCATTCGGCGAGAATCTCGCTGTGGCACCCGCTGGTTCCGCAGCCGCGCGACCCGGAGAGGGTGGCAGGGTCAAGGGCCCAGTTACTCTCCGTACGCACCAGGCTCGGTGCGAACGGGCGGTCTTCGCCGTATTTCCAACTGTAGTCGGCAGGAAACTCGTTGTGGACCGGCGCCGGCGAATACATCGCCGCCGAACCCGCGTGGAGCACCAGCAGCAGACACGCGGCGGCGAGGGTCTGCCGTAGGAAGGAGCGTTTGCTGCGGCGCAGGTCTGCAGCGGCTGCGGGAGCGTTGATTTTGCGAAACCACAGCATCAAGCAGTGAGCTAGCAGAGCGAAAACCAGTACCAAGCCGGTGATCAAGTGAACGAGATCCCAACCGTAGCTGATACGCGTGCCGAACGCAGCCTGCCAGGTCAGTACGAAACCGCTGACAAACAGCGCAGCCAGCAATGCAGCCGACAAATAACCCAGGAATTGGTAATGGTTGAACTTGCCGTGAAACCGCAGCCACCAATGTCGGCCGAGATACCAGCCGACCGGCACGATCATGGCGATACCGATCAGCGTGTGCCAAAGCACGCCGAACTGATTAAACACCGAAAACGGCAACAAGTAGATCGCCAGGCCGGTGATCGTTTCAAACAACAACAGCCCCAGCGTCAAGCCGGTCAGTGGATGGCGCCACTCGGCGGCGGCATCGACACGGCCGGTGGCACGGTCAATGACCGGCAGCGCAGATTCACTTCGAGCGTCCCCGGCCCGAACTGCTGCCTCATTGGAATTAGTGGACATGACTCATGCTCCCATCAGAAACGAACCAACAGTAACCCATTCACTGTAGCGGCACGCCGGATTGCAGTAATCTGTCAGCGACAGGCGCAGATGATCGATGGTGCGTCCGCAACCGTCGATCATGGCTCGCCGCCGGTACCCCGCATCGGCGTCTTGGTCCGTAGGGTTGCTGAGATCATGAATCCACCTCCGTCAGATCCGTAGCGGGTTGCCGATCGCTGAATCGCCCGGTGCCCGCGTAAATATCCGCGCACTGCCGACAAATACCCTGCCGCGGCTGCCATTTGGGAAATGCTTTTTGCACGACGGCAATCAGTGCGGGCGTGTACTCATCAGCGGCGAACCAGTCGAAAGTCGAAAAGTTGCAAGCTGGACAGGTCTCGCCCGGTCCCGGCGCTGTACCGCGCGGTGCGGCCGGATCCCGCTCGAACAGCAGATCAGGCGAAGTAGCCCACTCCAGAAGCTGGTCGTGGTTCAGCTTGTCGGCTCTGTACACTCGTTCGAAGCTGGAGGGGAACAGGCACGCGGAGTACTTGAGAAAGACTTTCTCGAACTGGCAACTCAGCAGAAGCATCATCTTGTCGTCGGCGTGCCCTTCGCGGGACAATCGGCCTTCAACGTAGATGTCCCACAGCACGCGATAACGGTCGCGGATCAAGTTCCGTCGCGGCTGGTTGCCTAGCAGTGTGTCCTTGCGATACCCGAAACTCTCATCGAGCATATCAGCGACGTGCAAGAATTCGCGGCGCATTCGCCGCCTAAATAGTTCGGGATTCAGCAATGACTCGTGGTAGGCGTGTATGAACAATGATCGCTGCTGCGGCTGAGCCGGGTCGCCGGTGTCTCTGACGAACAGCTCCGCCGCTTCTTTTTTGGCGCTAACCGCCTGGCGAACAATGCAGCGCTGGACACGCGACTCGATCAAAGGCCGCTCCGCAAGTAGCCGTGTGATCACGCCGTCGTACCCCAGGCGGCGGAAGAGACCGCCGTAGACCGCCTGAAAACTCTCCTCGCGCTCATTCGGATTGGTCAACCCGTATAACCGATCAGTGGCCTGATGCAGCTCCGCTTCCAGTTTCGGATCCTGCCTGCCGGCGTAAAAGATAGTTTGCTCAACGAAGCTCGGTTCGTAATCAATGCGCACTTGCCATCCCCCAATCGTGATCAGATACGGTTAATACCTACCTGCACAAAATCTTCCGTCCCCTCCTGTTGCGGCGGTGCGGCCCCAGGGCAGGATTCCTCGGCGCCGCACTCGATCGA
>JACZTW010000218.1 GCA_022573485.1 Planctomycetota bacterium | reverse complement strand
CCCTGGGTCCACTTTGGCGGCGATCGCGGCCGCTTGCTCGCTCAAGTGCCGACTATCGACGCCTGATGACATCCTGTATGGGAACAATGGGCAGCTCGGGGCGGTGCATTTCGCAACTTCGCTCGGCTGCCAGCCGACGCATTGCAGGCAGAAAATTCTCGTTGCCGCTTTGCGGCTCCGGCCGCTCATTGCCCGTCGGTACAGCGAATGGTATTTGACTGGAATTCCGTCCAAGTCCATGTCAGTCACGCCTCAGCTTGGCTCTCCCGATGTTCGAGAATCTGGACAGCTCCCGTAGGTTTCAATTCGTTGTCGCGCAAGTTTGCCCATGTTTACGTCCGACTCGATACCGTGAAATCTGCGGCCGAGTTGTCGTGTGGCAATGCCGGTCGTGCCCGACCCACAAAACGGATCGCGCACCAGTTCGTTCGGCCGAGTGGTAGCGGCGACAAGCCACCGCATCGCCGACAACGGCTTCTGGGCAGGATGCAACTTGCGATTCGCGCCGTTGAAGTTGGATTGCGGTACCGGGGCCACGTGGCAGTCGAACCCCTTTAGGTCATCGCCCCAAGGGCCGGGCTGGATTTCGATCTTGCGATCGCAGTTGCATTTCCGGAAGACGAAGATGGGCTCCCAGGTCTGCTTGAACATCAGTCGAGACTGCGGTTTCTTGTTGTTGGGGTAGTGCCAGACCAATTGCTGCTGATACGCGTAGTTCCCCAACGATTGGCTGAACCACTCTTTCCCATCGGTGAGATGACCCTGACTCCAGAAAATGAGAATGAGATCAGCGCCGCACGCATCCCACCTGGAGGCCCACCCTATCGTGAACGATCGCAGGTCAGCCGGTTCCCAGGGCTCGTCGAGAATCCCGTATGGTGGATCAGTGATCAGCACGTCGCATTGAACAACATCTTGAGCGGACGTAACTCTCCACGTTGGCCCGTCGGCGGCTGTGCTGTTTGCGAGTCTTTCGGACTCTGCTCGTTTCTTCCGCTGGGTGCTGCATATTTGACTGATACGAGATTGGCGGACGCCGTAGTCGGCGGCGACTTGCTCCTGCGACTCGCCCTGCTCCACCCTCCCGAATATCACCGGATGGGCCGGGGTTGGGATCTTCAGCCTCGCATCCAAGCGGCTATCAGCTTTACCGACACCGGTATTCTTGATATCCCGAAACCAATCGGAAACAGTCTGTTGCGAGACGCCGAGTTCTGCCGCCACATCAGCCTGAGTATGCCCTTCCTGCTTGAGTTCCAGGGCCGTCTCACGCATTTGCCTGCTGGCGTCCTGCCATTGGTCGGGGGTCATGTTTCGGCGTGCGCGATGATGCCGGAAAACGAGTGCTTTCTTTTGGGATTCCGAAAGACCGGTGACGACTTGGCGTGGTGCGTCCTTGTCGGCACTGAAGCGGTGATGGCCGTCTAGGATATTGCCGTCCTCATCGACGAGAATTGGGACCCGGACCCCTTCGCGTTCGATGCTCTGCTTTAGCGCCTCGGCCTCGTCGCTCCGCAGAGGTGGCAACAGCTGGTACTTGAGCTTTGTCATGCTCACGCCCGCACCGCCTTGCCCAGGCCGCCGCAGTCAGCGACGAACCCATCCCAGTCCGCGCCCGGGACGCCGCGTTGGAGCACCGGTTCGGCCGGATCTCTCAGCCCGTTGCTGGTCGCCACGGCTACTGACAAAAATCTCGCCCACTCGCGATCGGCGTAGGTTGTGACGCCGGCCGTCTCAGTCAACAACTCCAACAACTCGGCCTTGCAACTTTTCACGGCCGCCAGCAGGTCCGGCGTCAGTGCGCCGGCCGGGGCGTTGAGTCGGATCCGGGTGCCGTCAGCATGAACGGCGATGCCGTGGTCGGCGAGTTCAGCGAGGGGGGCCGTGGCGTTCATATGCACACCGTTTCTCTGCCGCCACCGTCACCGTCATCGTGGCTTTCCCTGCAACCGTCTGGCTGTCCTGCGGAACGTACATGACGTTCAGATGTGCATGAATCCGCGTTCTCAGACGAAAAAAGCTGGTTTTCCTCCGGACAATGTACATCTGTACGTCTTGCACGTTGTTCAGGGATGGGTATGGCGTAGCGTTGCGCGAGCTGTGTTACTCGACTTTCACTGAGTTCATACACCCAGCCCTGCCCGTCCCGATGGCCTGCGAGTTCGAGACCTTTCCGGAGGATGTGCCCAACCTTGCGCGCCCCGATCGGCTTCTTGAGCTGGCTCACATCCGACAGGCCGAGGCTGTCTGCAATGCGGCGATTGACTTCTTCGGCCACGGCCTTCGGGCGGACGGTTCCGCCGACGTGTGAAATGCTGAATGCCGCCTCCAAGACTTGGCCCTCCAGGCTATCCAGCCGAGTCTCGGCCACCTCTTGCTGTTGGCCTCGAAGAGCCTCGACAATTCGTTGCCGGCTGCCTTGGTCTTTGGCCACGCTGAGCAACGGCAAGCCGATCTGGTTCGCTCTGTCTTCCAATTCTGGATCCGCAAGATCAGGGTTGACTTTGATCTGGTCCCAATGAGTGAATCGCCAGCTCAAGAGCCGATTGCGGATCGCCAATGCCCTGGACTCGAATTCTCGGCGCGGCAAGCTGATAGGGATGTCCTGCCGAGTCCTTTGCTCCATGCGGATGGTGATCATCCTCGACTCGCTGGCGTCGTCGCCAAATTGACCGCGCAGAGCGAAAATCTTCGGCCCAAAACATCGAAATGGTCGAGGCTCATTGTTCTCGCCGTCGCATCGGACGATGGGCCGGTTTCGTTGAAAACCTTGATTGATGATGCGAGTCAATTCACCGGCCAATTCAGAATTGGCATTGTGATCAAACTCGTCGCCGAGCAGCGTACCAGCGAACGTATCCAACATTCGCAAGGTCGCCGCAGCCGTCGATCCTCCGCCGACCATCAGTGGCCGGTAGCAGAGCGAGCCGACCGTTTCCAGCGCGCGGCTCTTGCCCCGACCGACATCCGCAGTCCTGAATCCGAGGTAAGAAACCTCGTCAAAACGGTCATATACCCACGTCAAAAAAACGTATTCGATGGCAATCTGAAGTGTGCCGCCGGGCAGCTCGACGTAGCGAGCAATGAACTCGGCGACATCCCGTCGAACTGCGGCCTCATCTTCTCCGGAAGCGTCGCACTTTGTGGGCACGAACACGGCGCCGGGATGGCCGCTGTGTGGCGTCACGATTCCCGGGCACATGGCTGGAGGCACAAGCGTGCCGCCAGGCACGTCGTAGGAGTCTGCTCGTTCGGCAATGCGGTCTTCGCGGTAGAAGATAATGAAATCAACGCCGCCTTTTTCCTCATTCCAGGCCAGCTCGACAAACGCCGCGTCGTCAACGTAGTTAGAAACTTCTGTCAGGCCTTTCTTGGCGCTGTCTTCTTTTTCCTGATTCCGGATTGCCTCGAACGCCTCCTGTTCCAGCTTATCCAGCTCATGGAGAATGTCGTTGGCATCGAGCTCATCACCCCTCGTGAGGCGGTCGTCCTTTGACCACAGCTCTGCAATCTCGCGTCGGCGCTTGCCGTTACCTAGTTGGAACTTCTCAGACGTAATCGGCGTATCATCAACATGGACGGTCACGATGACGCTGCGCTGGTCTGCGAGGCGACCAAAGAGCTCAAAAGGAAGTTTTACGGACGCCATCAGCGTGTCACCCTTCGTGAGCGGCGTACCGAAGGTGGAATTTCAATGCGCGGTCGAGTGGCTTGTGACGGCGAGCCATCATCACTCCCTGCACGCTGCGCCTGGAGCCCGGCCAGGCTGCGCCGCAGTTCGCGTACCTCGCTGCGCAACTGGCGGACTTCGGCATGGGTCTGCTCTGCGCTTCGGCGAAGCACGGCGGCTTCGCCCGCAACCGTGCACGGCCTGGACACGCTTGCTAACATGCGGTCGAAAAAATAATTGCCGTTGACTCGCAGCTTGTCACCGTCGGGGTGCTGCCGTAGACGCGGGTTCAGCGAGGCAGGGGGGCCGGTGCTCATTGCCCACCTCCCGCCGTTTTTTCGGCAGGCCGGCCGCGTCGTCGATTGGGGCCGCGAGGATTCGCGAGTTGACTACGAGCGCGGCGTGGTCTATTGTTGTGGTGTCCACGACCTCCGCCCGCCGGCCTGTATCCCCGCACGGCCGACGGGCAATTTTTCGCTCTACGTTTCATGTGTCCCATCGTTTTTTCCCTAAGTGCTTGTGGCTGAGCGCCGCCTCGACATCGGCCAAGACGAATCGGACGATTTTGCGCGAAGCGCGGATGTACGGGATGCGACCTTCTCGTACCCAATTATTCACCGTGGCTACGGTCACGCTGAATCGCTCAGCAAGTTTCGCGGCATCCACCAGTTCGATTGTGTTCATTGAATCGCTCATCGTTTCTACTTTGAGTATTCCACACGATTCGCAACGTATCAAAGCGTATCAGTACGTATCTGGGCTGTTACGCTTACTCAAAATGCAACGCGTTGGCGGAACATGTTTTGTGGAGGGAGAAAATCTTGGGAGAAAAATGGATACGTATCGTGTTACGTTTCCATTGGTAGGATTACGAGAGAACCAAGGCGCAGGGCGCTACCGTTTGATGTTCGCTTTGGGCTACTTTCGTGGGTTCCACTTCTTTATGCAGTCGAACACCCAGCTCTTGAGGAAACAACTCTCGTTGGTGGCAGGATCACGCACGACCAAAGGATGGTCTCTATTCTCCCATTGTTGGATCGTGGTTCGCGACGGGTTCTTGCCGTTCTTCTGGTACTCTTCGTCGGCCTGAATGGCGCTTACTCGAACATGGTCTTCTGGCGGTTCCCATGAATTGTGATGGTCAACAGCGCGCTGAGCGCCCGTTCCTTGCCCCATTCCTGTCTCTTGAGTCGGCTCGCCCTCAATCTCAGTAGCCAAATCCCGGCAGTAATCGGCGAGACCTCTGGCCTTCAGGAGGAGTCCCAGTCCGGCCTGGTCTGGAATGGGGCTCTGGGCGAGGTCTTTGAGGGCCTCAAATCGTTCCTTGAATGCTGATGCGAAATCGACGGACTTGTGGTATTGCAGCCAATCGTAAATCTGTTCTAAGCCAACAGTACCGAAGAGCATTTCCAGTATCGGTGACACGAATTCCGAATCGTCGCCTTCAGCAAACGGAATTGGACTGATCTGCGCGAGCTTGTCTGCAAGTTCCCGAAGCTCCGCCGGTATGTCTCTCACTCATGCACCTACTTTCGGGAACCGGGCCAACTGGCGCTGCGCCGTAGGTGCAGGACGCAACACCAGCCAACCCGTTCGACGGCTCGCGAAAACCGCCGCCCTGATTCGATTCCATTCGCCCGCCGGCGAACTTCAGACATCGCCAGCATAGCGCCTGGTGAGCGGGTTTCAAGTGAGCGGGCCATCCAATGGGATGCAGGTGCGAGGAATCCTCGTGACACCCTCGCCCGCGAGGTTCATGGACGACGCCTAGCTCGACCCCCGAATCTCTGCCTGAGACCAGCCCCAACGAGCACCTGTTGCCCTGCTCGTCTCGCTCACGATGCGCGTGATGGTGCAAGACCGGGCCTGATAGGTCCAAATAGGACATTGCCCCTGCCCCGTGGGAATCGAGAGGAATTTCCTGCCGGTCGCCTTGCGAAGATAACGCCACGGGGTAGGCTGTAGGCACCACGTCAGGAGGCGTAAAGTGCGGCTAATACGGAACCGGCAATGTCTCATCCGCGTCGTTCTTGCAGCATCCCTCGTTCTCGTTTCCGTCACTGGCTGCAACACATCCAAGTACTCCACGTTGCACGACGAAAGGCTTCAGCAGTTGAGCACGATTGAGCTTGTCCCGCTCAATGTTCAGGTCTTCACCATTCACACAGGCGGAATGCTTGAGAACAGACCTGATATCCAAAAAGAGGTGGTCGAGCGCCTCATGCAAAACGTCAAAGAGATCGTGACGATGCGCGGATTCGAAGCCGGGCTAACAGACTCTCTCAGTATCCCCGGTAGGCGATCAGAGCAATACTCGCAGGCTGCTGCGCTGATTGGTGCTGTCGGCGAGGCGATCCGCATCCACCACTACCAGTTTGGCAAGCAGCGCACGATCGACTATGCGATCGGAGATGCCGTAAGTTCGTTGAGCAAGAATCGGGGGGACGCTGTTCTTTTCGTGTCACTGCAAGCTGCCGTACCAACTGCCGGACGAGTCGGGCTGGCGGTTACGGCATTCGTCGTCAGCTTGGTCGGCGCAAATATCCACGTATCGACAAACGAGGCTATTATCGTCTTGGCGCTCGTGGATCGCCGAACTGGCGAAGTTCTCTGGTACAACCATCGCTTGAGCAAAACAGACGTTGAGAGCGACCGCGCGTTACGGAGCCTCGTCAAGAAATCCTGTGCGTACCTGCTGAAGCCTCGCAAGCGGAAGAGGTGATCGAATGAACAAGGACCGCGTAGGACTGCTGGCCATCGCCACCTCAATCGTGTTGTTGGGAGGCTGCGCCACAGTCACGCCGATCGGCTCTGGAGCCTCATATGATCCAGACGAGCGCGAGCAGCGCTTGTGGAAAACTGCGCAAGCCGAGGCGAGGGCGTTGATCGACAGTGGCATACTGCATCAGGATCAAAAAGTGCAGGCGTACTGCCAATCGATTCTGGAGAGAATCCTGGGGC
>JACZTW010000217.1 GCA_022573485.1 Planctomycetota bacterium | reverse complement strand
GGTCGGGCGGAGGCTTTCGTCGTTACTACAGTGCGGCCAGCGCCTTGCGGGCCTGTAATGCTCCGTAGGTATACCCGAGCCGATCGTTGTGCTCTGACAGGAAACACAAATGGAGCGCCGGATCCTCGCGGACGAGTGCCACGACGGCGTCCGACCTAGCCATCCCAGCCTGGACCTTCTTCTGCACCCGGGCATTGAATTCAAGTTCATATTTTCCGACGTTTCGCATTGTTGCCTCCTGTCTTGGGTCGTTCACGGCTCGGGCGCAGGCGCCCCCCCCGCAGCAGCTCGGCGACGATGCGGTTGATCCCGCAAGGCTCGAATAGTTTGATCCTACCGACCATCAGCTCAGGGCAGATCGCGCTCATCTTGATCGCGTACCGAACTTGCCGCTGCGTGAATCCGCTCTCGCGTGCAATGTCGGCGGCGGTTTGCAGTTCAAGGGCAGCCTGGGTCATAGGTCGATCTCCGCGTGTCGCCGTGTCACTTAACTGACAAATTGTATGCGGCCAGCCAACGCCGAGTTATTGTGAGAGTAACTCGGCCCAAGATTTTCCAGGGAATTTTCGGGGATCACTCGACGATGACTCGGCAGTGCCGGCCGCACTTCAAGCACGCGCAGTAGCGAAGCCGGGAGCCGTCGCCCTGGTCACGGCTCGATCGCACTTTCAGATCATCGGATCCACAGATCGGGCAGCGCGGTCGCTGGACGAACACGGTGGGTAAAGCGCGAGCAATGGTGTCACCGCTGGTCTGTTGCACGCCTCTCTCCCAGACGCGTAGAGGACTCGATGAGCGTGGCGATGGTGGCCCTTACGTGCTCCGGAAGATCAGGCCAAGCCCCAACCACCGCAGCCAAGTCTGCATCGTCTTTCGCGTTGCTGTCATCTTGGCTATCATCGAGAGACGCATTGGCCGAAATGTCGTGGTGCGATGATGTTACGGAAGCGTCTTGCGGTTTCCTAAACCATAGGCCGCAGGTTCGAGTCCTGCCGGGCGCAATGCATCAGTCGGCAGCGCACCCACGCCATCGCGCCCCACAGGGCAGGCTGCCTGCGTTTCCCCCGAGCTGGATGTACGACATTAGACAACCGGCGACGCCAAGCCTAAACTACACGATTCCCATTACGCTTGAGCAGACAACCATAGGCAGGTACGAACAGTGAAACAAACGAACATCCGCAACGTGGCCATCATCGCCCACGTGGATCACGGCAAGACCACGCTGGTGGACGAAATGCTGCGCCAATGTGGGCAATTCCGCGAGTCGCAGGTCTCGGGAGAGCGGATCCTGGACAGCGGCGATCAGGAACGCGAGCGCGGCATCACCATTCTGGCCAAGAATGTTTCCATCCGCTACGGCGACACCAAGATCAACATCATCGACACCCCCGGCCACGCCGACTTCGGAGGCGAAGTCGAACGCGTGCTCAAGATGGCCGACGGCTGCCTGCTGTTGATCGATGCCTTCGAGGGGCCGATGCCGCAGACCCGCTTTGTCTTGCGCAAGGCCTTCGAGTTCCACCTCAAGCCGGTCGTGGTCATCAACAAGATCGACCGCACCGACGCCCGGCCTCTCGACGTGCTCGATGAAGTCTTCGACTTGTTCATCGAACTCGGCGCCGACGACCAAGCCCTCGATTTCCCGACCGTCTATACCTCCGCCACCCAAGGGTACGCCACGCACGATCCGAAGGATCGCACCGACAACATCCACTGCCTTTTCGATGCCATTATCGAGCACATTCCCGCGCCCGAAGGGGATCCGCAAGCGCCGCTGCAAGCGCTCGTCACCACGCTGGATTACAACGACTATGTCGGCCGCATCGCCATCGGGCGCGTGCACGCGGGCACCGCGCGGGCCGGCGAAAACGTGATCGTGATCCACCGAGACGGCACCAACCAGAAAGAACGCATCGGCGAACTCTATATCTTCGACGGGCTGGGCCGAACGAGGGTCGACTCCATCGAGGCGGGCGACATCGGCGCTTTCGTCGGGCTGGAATCGGTGGACATCGGCAACACCATCGCCTGCGTGGACGATCCCAAGCCGCTGCCGCTCATCACCATCGATGAGCCGACGCTGCACATGACCATGCGGGTCAACGATTCGCCGTTCACCGGGCGCAGCGGCAAGCACCTCACTTCGCGCAGCATTCGTGAGCGACTGGACAAGGAGCTTCAACACAACGTGGCGTTGCGCGTCGAGCCGGGCCTCACGCCCGAGGAGTTTCACGTCTCAGGCCGAGGCTTGCTGCACCTCTCCGTGCTCATCGAGACCATGCGCCGCGAGGGCTTCGAGTTGGCGGTGGGAAAACCGAAGGTCATTTACCGCGAACTCGACGGCAAGAAGACCGAACCGATCGAATTGTGCGTCATTGATGTGCCTCCGGCGCACGTCGGGGCGGCCATGGAGCTCATGGGCGCCCGGCGAGGCGTGTGCAGCAAGATGGACAACTCCTCGGACGGCGATTTGACCCACCTGGAGTTCACCATCCCCGCGCGCGGACTGATCGGCATGCGCAATCGCATGATGACCGCCACCAACGGTACTGCCATCATGCACCACAATTTCTATGAGTATGAGTTCCTGCGCGGCAAGATTCCCGGCCGAGCCAACGGCGTGATGATCGCCAGCGAGCCGGGGCAAGTCACCGCCTACGCTCTGGACAGCCTGGGCGATCGCGGCACGATGTTCGTCTCGCCGGGAGACCAAGTGTACACTGGGCAGATCGTCGGCGAGCATTGCAAGGACGAAGACATTGTGGTCAACGTCTGCCGCGGTAAGAAGCTGACCAACATTCGCGCCGCCGGCACAGACAGAGCCGCCGCCTTCAAGCCGGCGCGCCAGATGACCATGGAAATATCGCTCGAATTCATCGAAGACGACGAGCTCGTCGAAGTCACCCCCGACGCCATCCGCCTCCGCAAACGCCAACTCACCGAAAACGCCCGCAAACGAACCCAGCGCAACAAGTCCTAGCCGGCGTGTCTCATTGTTGTTTGAACAGCGAACAAAACAAGGAACCGCGGGCGGAATGGAATCCCGACCCGCCGGAAGCCCTCCTGAGGCCGCCAGGAGGACACACTCGCACGTTCCCGATTGACGCAGAAGTCGATTCAGGCCGCACAGTTTAGCGCTCGACCGACCGCTTCCAGAGTAAATACAGGGAAACATGAACTGTATCCCTGTACGCCATCTCACAACTTAACATGTTGATGCATAATGTTTTACGATTCATTAAGGATACATGGTTGACGTAATAGATTCCGTCGCTACAATATACACATGCCATACACAGACGAAGCCAGTAAGGTCATTGTATCCGCGGAGGCCGGGTTGCGATCCCTCGCGGAAAAAGCGCTAGCGGACCGGTCTTATGGCGATGTGGCGCGGATCGCGTCGCTCGCTGATGCACTCCGGGAATTGTCGCAGAGAGCCCACGTGATCGTGGACGCGCCGCAATCCGCTCGTCCCAGCAGCGCGCTGCCCAACTCACGGCCCGCAAACCGGCCGGGTACCCAGCGGTCAAGAGCTAGGACACATGCACCGCGAGGTTACCCACGCTTCGAACAAGACGGGGACAAGCTCGTGAAAATTGGATGGTCGAAAAAGGCCCGCGAAGAATATGAACACCGGGCGCCACTGGCCGTCGCCAATCAACTTGTCTCAGCGATACGAGCTAAGGTTGCAGACGGGGAGCAGTTCACCGCCGTGGATATCCTGCCTCTGACAGCATCGGATGGTTCAGGATCTGTGCCGGATTACCAAGCGTACTTAACGCTCAAGTGGCTGCATTCTCAGGCGGTCGTGTTGAAGTATGGGCGCAACCGGTATGCGATTCAGCCCGGCAAGATGGACGAAGGTGCGCTGGACCGGCTTTGGTTTGGGCTCCCCAAGTTCGAGGATGCGGCCAAGTGAGATGGAGGAAATCAATGGCTGTCGCCAATGGAATTGACGACAAGGTGTTGCAGGACATCCTCAGCGCGACCACGTCACGTGATGTCGAGCGTCTGCTGGCGACCCTGCCCGTGGTTGAACCGGAGCACTACCAGCGCGATTACGGCAAAGCTCTTGGCTGCTGGCGGGATGAGTACCTGCACTGGGTGCCGGTCGGACTCGACCGCGGAAACGGCGGGCGGATAAAGCTCGCCGGGCAGCCGATGAACCCTATCGCCGAGCGCTTGGTGAATGGGCAGGAGGCGCTCATCGAACTTGAGCGGCTGCGCGAACTCGCTGACAGTCCTGAGACCCCAATGCCAAGGAGCCCGCGCGAGGCAGTTCTGCGCTACTTCGGTGTGCCCAACTTGGATTCGATCCCGCGCATCAGCGATGCGGCACGGCGTCGGAAGCTGATCGAGAAGATTAATGAGGTCCGTAAGCGGCTGTATGTCCGACTCTTCTACAGTAAGGAGGCGAAGGAATTTGCGGTCGCTATTCGTGACGAAGGGATGGGCCAGGAGCCACTTCGAGTCCACGAGACGCTTCTTTCTCTCGGGCAAACGGATAAGGCTGACAAGCCATATATGATCGGGGTATTTGGTCAAGGTGGATCCTCGGCGTTCGCGGCAAGCGAGTACTCAACCATAATCTCGCGTCGCGCCCCCGATTTGATCGGCCGAGGCGGGGACAACGGCGTCGGTTGGACCATCGTTCGACAAATCTTCCCAAAGGGGAGGCGCGACCCCTATTTCGCATATCTGGCGGCCTCGGAGGACGGCGCGGTACCGCGTTTCGATGCTGCGGCGGCGGAAGCAGTAGGGTTTACGCATGGCTGCCGATTTGTGCATATCGACTACGACTTCGGAAGGTCGAGCGCAGCCGTTGCTCGCATGCTGTACCAGGCGCTCAACCATGTGCTTTTCAACCCGATGCTGCCTTATGACCTGTTTGCACTGAAGGAGCGTCCAGAGTTGATGCAAGGCACGGCGCAGCGTCTCGCCCGTCAGGCCGCGGGGCTGGGACATCGGTCCGCGCTTGATAAGTCTTTCTCCTCTCAGCCCGTCGGCGGAACCGCGTAAGGAGACCACTATGACCACGCGAGAAGGAACTCTTGAGGAGAACCTGTTTGGTGATCTGCCAGCGGGCGGGTTTGGATCGATTTCGATTCGCGCGGTCGTCCTGCCCAAGCGCAAGAAGAAAGAGAGCGGGGGCACCGGCACTAAATACGATCCGCCGGACCCGCTTGATCTGGGGGAAAATGAATTCCTTCCCGAAGCCGGTCCGACTCCGATGTCCAGCTATCTGGAAACGAGTAAGGGCGGTAGACAGTGCGTGGTGTTCCTGGTGAACGGCCAGCGCCAGGACGCACTCGACAACTCCTTCATCATCCGGGATCTTGGCTTCAAGTATCTCCGCAACCATATGATGGTCATCGTGGATGTCGATGGCCTCGCGCCGGAGGCCTTGGGCCGCCTCATCCAGGGTTCGCGTCAGGGGTTCTTCAGGGGCGACGTATTTGACGCGATAACCAAGCGTGTCATCGCCACGCTTAAGGACGATCCAGATCTTGACAGGCTTGAGCAGGAAGCCGAGGAAGAAGTTTCGGAACTCAAGGCGGGCGACCAGAAAGTGAAACAGACCCTTGACCAGCTCATCGACACGCACCACGAGCACGGGATGCATTTCGCGGAGGGCGCGGGATCGCAGGGCTCTGACGACTCGGAGGAAAACCTGGGGATCAAGACCGTCACAAAGGATGGAGTGGTCTCTCTCCTACCACCCGACAGGGGCGCGCCGGCAGATTATCCGGTGCTTGTCTCGCAGCCCGCCAGCTCTTTCGTCCGACTCAGGCCTGGCCAGGAAAGGGAGGTCAGCATCAAGTCCATGCCCTCCAATGCATGGTCTGCGCTCGCTGAGCTACATGTGGAGAGCGACACCGAGGTGTTGGAACTCAAGGTCTCGCAAGAACGCCTCGCCGACCACTTGAAGTTGAAGCTCCTGTTCCAGGAGCCAGAGGGTTTCGATACAGACCAGTATCCGATCCGCGCCAAGCTCTGCGCAACGGCAATATTCAACGGGATCAGCGAGCGGCGGCGTTTGCAGTTGGGCGTGTTCATCGAGCCAGACGTTCCGCCGCCAGACCCCGAACTGTCAGATGCGCCGACATGGCTCAGCGTCAGTTCACGCGAGCCGGTGAAGATCAAGATGGGGGGTACGGACACGCACGTGCGGCTGCGTTGGGATGGCAAGAATGAGCTTGCCTCCGGACCGACTGCTTCATGGGGATTCTATGCGCGGGTCATCACAGATGGCATCGACCAACCTCGCATCATATTCTCCGAACCGTCGGCGGGTCGGCTCACGCTCTTGGTCGCACCGCACCCCGAGTGGACTCCGGGCATGGAGATGCGCTTCGAGGTGGTCGCGCGTCGCAATGACGGGGTAGCATTGGAGACCCATTTCAATGCGATCGTCGTTGATCCGCCGGAGCCGCCCGATCCCAAGGAGCCGCGAGAGGTCCAGGCGGGCGTGCTGACGGGCTCGAAGCGCCGGCCACCGTACGTGCTCAAATACATCAATCGCGACGACTACGAGAACGGCACGTGCTGGGGCGGAACAGACTGGTCGGGCGACGAGCCCGGCTGCTTCCAGGAACCCACCGAGCGCGCACCGTTGACGCTCATAATCAACCGGGAAATGACGGGACTGCGCGAATACGTGCGCTACCCGACGAAG
>JACZTW010000216.1 GCA_022573485.1 Planctomycetota bacterium | reverse complement strand
TTGATTGCACCAGTGCGGAAACAGGGTCGGAGTGGGGTGGAACGAGCGTGTCGAAGAGCTTGGCCGCCTCGTCCGGAAAGCCGCCGCGGTAGTACGCCCGGGCGATGTGACCCAGCATCTCGGGATTCTGTGCGAGCTCATTCGCCGCCACGCGCGCCGCCCCGAGCGCCTTTTGCGGCTGGTCCAGGCGGTAGAGCGTCTCCAGAATTTGATTCCACACCTCCGCCGAGCCGTCGCCGGCCTTGAGCCGCCCTTCGGCGGCCGTATACGCAGCGAGAAGCTCCGCACGGTCAGCGGTTCGACCGGGCTCACCGCCGGCACCGAAGCCCGGGGCAGCAGACACCGCAAGAGTGATTAGTAGAGAAAGGAAGACTCGGCACACGTCAGCACACATCCTGGAGAACACTCTCCGACACATAGAGCGGCGTGTCGCTGGTCACGCCCAGGGCGATGGCGTCGGAGGGTCTGGCGTCCACCTCGATCAAGCTGCCGTTCCGGCGGATGACGAGTTTGGCGAAGAAGGTGTGTTCCCGGAGATCGTGGATCACGATCTTCTCCAACTCGGCGTCGAGGTCTTCGATGATATTGGCCAGAAGATCATGCGTCATGGGTCGGGGCGACTCCACGCCGTTGACGCGACGGCGAATGGCCCATCCTTCATACAGGCCGACGACGATCGAGAACTGCCTCTCGCCGTCACGTTCGGCGAGGACGATGATCTGTTGATCGTCGTCGTCACGAATGATAATACGGGCGAGGTCCATTCGGACGTCCATGTGGGCATTCCTCGGATTGGGTTCCGCGCGCCGGCAAGCGAACGACTCCTTCATAAGCGTATCGTCGCTCAATCCGAGTGTCAAATCGAGCGGCCCGCGCGGATCGCGCCTAAGTGCCGATGGTGCAAGATGTTCTAACCAGAATATTTAACCGCAGAGCACGCAGAGGCCGCAGAGATATGACAGAAAACGCTTCGCGCACATCCCTCACCGCGTTCTTGCCGACATCACTCTGCGCTCTCTGCGGTAATACTTGTTCCGGCTAACCGATGAAGATCCAGTCGTCATGTCCCGGAATGATGCGATCGGCAATCTCGACCAGTTCCGCAACGGCCTGGACGGCCTGGGCCGCGTCGCTGTGTTGTTCGTAGGCTTGGCGGTGTGCGAAGTATTCCCTACTGATGATCGCATCCCCGGCCACCGCCGTCGTTCTGTCATCGTCGAGTACCAGCAGGCTTGCGGCGCCCGGCGTGACGCCCGGCGTCGGGAACAAGTGAATCTGTTCGGTGAGTTCGTCAGGTGCGGCCTGCACATTCTCAAGGAGCTCGATTTCCTGCTCGATCAGTTCCTCAACCGTCTCGCCGCGCGCCGTCGCGCCTGTGCAGGCGTCCTCCAGAAAGCGGCGCATGGCTTCCATCTCGTCTGTGTGCATCAGCCAGGTGGCGTGGCGAAACAAATCCAGCCCGCGGCGGTGGACCGGGCAAAAATTGGTCAGGAACACCGTGTCAATTTGCGACGGTTCCAGCCCGGTGCGTTCGTCGAGTCGCCGGCTGAGGATTTCCGGCGGCAGCGCAGGATCGACGATGATCGATGTTTCGTCACTGCGAAGCAGCGTCGTGGTCGCGTGGGCCGGTCGCCGGGCGCTGGTCTCGTTCCAAAAGCGGTTGCGGCTCAGTGTGCCGACGCTGATGATGTCAACGGACACCGGCATAATCGGGCTCCGGGTTCTCGAACGGTTTGCGGGCCAACAGAAACGGCCTGTCTTGTGACACGTTAATGAGCAGCGCGATCAAAGCGAAATTGGCGATCAAACTGCTCCCTCCCGAGCTGACAAAGGGCAGGTTCATGCCCGTGATCGGCGTCAAGCCGAGTGTCATGCCGACGTTAATCAGCATCTGTGTGCCCAACAAAGCCACCACGCCCACAGCGAGCAATCGCCCGAATGGATCGTCGGTGTGCGCCGCGATTTCCAGACCCGCGACGACAATGACCACATAGCAGCCCAACAAGCAGAGACACCCGACAAAACCCCATTGCTCTCCAATGATCGCGAAGATAAAGTCGTTTTCTCGAGCGGGCAGCAGTACCGCGTGGCGGACGTAGGCGCCGTTTCCCCAGCCCTGGCCCGCCCAGCCGCCGTTGCCCAAGGCGCCGAGCGAGCCGATGAGTTGGTAACCGGCCCCGCGCTCCCAGCGGTTTGCAGAGGACTCCGAGCACAGCCATTTCCAATTGTCAGGCGATTTTTCCACGCGGTGCCGGACCGAGTCATATTGCAACACAAGCCCGGCAATCCGCTCTTTCTGATAATCCTCCATTCTGCTCCAAAAGAGGGGCAGACAGCACGCGGCAAGGAGTGCGACCACGGCGAAGTGCCGAAGTCGCGCGCCGGCTGCGAAGAGCATGACGAACAATACGGGCATGAGCAACAGCGCCGTGCCCAGGTCCGGCTGAAGCAGAACGAGCATCACGGGAACGACCGTGAGCACAAAGGGGCCGATCAAGGTCTTGAATCGCCGGACATCCTCTTTGTGACGGAGGTACCAGGCCAACCCGATGATGAACACTACTTTCATGATTTCGGAAGGCTGAACGCTGAAGCCCGGCAGCGAGATCCAGCGATACGTGCCGTTGATCGGGCGGATCATCGGCAAGCCCCCCTTGACACGGGCCACCACCATCAGCACGAGCAGAAACAGGCCGACTCCGAACAGGGCGTAGGCGAAGCGTCCGAGCCGCTGGTAGCCGGCGGTCAGAACGGCGGCGCCCGCCACGAGTGAGACAATGACGAACACGACTTGCTTCTGTGCCGCATCGCCGGCTTCGCCCTCAACGGCGATGATGCACAGCAGGCCGACAGCGCACAGGCACATCGACGCGGCGAAGATCGCGATCCCAGGCCAAGTTAAGTCGTAGATCGGGCGTTTCATCGATCCCTCATGGCCAGAGGTTGTTGCGCGGCGACATAGCGAGGAAACTCTTTGATAATCATCTCGGCCACATCGCGGCACACCGGGCCCGAGGCTTTGCCGCCGCTGCCTCCGAATTCCAGCAACACGGCAATGGCGATGCGGGCCTGAGCATTCCAGTCGGGCAGGCCATCGGCGCCCTTGGGCTGAAGAAACGCCACAAACCACGCGTGGGAGTGTCGCCGGTCTTCGGAGACCTCGGCCGGCCATTTCGCCGCCGGCGTGGCGCGGATTATGGAGTCCCGCAGTTCCGCCCGGATTCGTTCAGCTTGATCGCAGGGGACGGACTCCTCAGGCATCATTTGCCTCACGAATTCGTCGCGCGCGAAGCGGCCATTGTTGGCGGAAACGGTCTTCGAGCGCTCGCCGTCTCCATCATGATAGTCGATACGGTATTCGGTGATCCAGCGCGTCGTTTGAGCGCTGCCGCTCTTTCCACACAGCACATACGGCGAAGGCTCCAGCTTCGCGAATGACGTCGCGGTACCGCCCGTGACATTGACGACTTGATACATGCCTCGGCGAATAATCCGCCAGACCGAATCCTCGACGGGCAGACTCGTCGGCGGCGTGTTTTGCTCATGCTTCAAGAGGCGAACCGGCCCGTGAAGGCCGCTGGCGTAGGTCGCGACGAGGTTGGCCGCCTGGAGCGGCGTGACTTGCATCTCGCCCTGGCCTATAGCGTAGTTCAGCGGGTCGCTCAGTTGAGCCGGGTGCTTCGGTCTATTGTCCCAAAGGTAGCGCGGGCTGGGCGCGATGCCGTATGCTTCTTCACGCAGGCCGATGCCGGTCGGAAGGCCCAGCCCCATACGATTCATCCACTCCGACATGAGCTGGAGTCCCTCCGGGCCGCCACGCTGCTTCCAAAACAAGTCTCCGAGATGGAAACAAAAGACATTGCAACTGTGTTTGATGGCCTCTTCGCTGCTGATCGATCCGTGATGGATCGACCGGCTCGCGCCAGCGGGTACCCAGCAACGGAACTTGTTCATGTTTGGATCAAGCCGGCCCTGGCAATCGAATCGGGTCTGTTCGTCGATGAGCCCGGCACTGTGGGCCGCGACAATGGTCAGTGGCTTGACGATCGAGCCGGGTTCATGCTGGCGAGAGACGGCGCGAAAGTGCAGCGGGAAGGTGTGAAAGTCGCGACTGAGCTCGGGGTAGTCGCTTCGATAAGTATTTGGATCGTAAGATGGATAGCTGACCAGCGCCAGCACCTCGCGCGTGGGAATATCCAAAACCACCACACTGCCGCCGGGCACTTCGCTCGATTGCGACACTGCCTTGTCCAATAAGTCGTAAATCCCCGACTGCAGCGCATAGTCGATCGTCAGGGTGACGTCTTTGCCGTTGACGGGCTCGATCCGCAGCGCTGGGCGCTCATCGCGATAAACCGTCAGGCTGCCGCGCCGTCCGCGCAATTGCTTCTCGCACATATGCTCGACGCCCGATTCGCCCTTCATGTCGCGATTGCGATAGCCCCCCAGATCGCCGGAGTTGCGGTAGGGCCTCTCGGTGACGTCGCGGGGCGTTACTTTACGCTGGTGCCCGACGACATGGGCCAGGCACTTTGCCTGGTGGTACTCGCGCTTGCTCAAATCCGCGACTTCGACGGCCCCGAGATCAAACAGCCAGGCAAAGCGCTGTCGCAGCCGACTCTGCGCGTCGATGCGTTGCTGACGATCCAGCCCCGTGATGATCGGATGGCATTGAGTTTCTTCCCGAATCTGCGGCTTGGCAGCCTCTTTCTCGCCAAGGGCCTCGCGGGTCACGAGGGCGGCTTTCCAGCGTCCGATCCTGTCGGTGATGTCTGCCGCGCGTGTTCTCAGATCCTCACGAGATTGTTCAGCAGAGAGTGCCGACAGGAGTTGCCAAAACGCTTCGACCTCCGATGCCACCCATCGTGCATTCACTTCCTGGCGGAGGTAAACGATCAAATCATCGGTGAGATTCTGGTCCGTCGCAGTGACACCTTTGAGCCTGAGCAAATTACGTGCGTGGCGTTCGAGGAGTTTCGAGTCTTCGAGCAACTCCTCGGCGAGCAGGTCGTCATACTCATCGTGGTGCGGTTTCAACATGCTGTAGTGGATCGCGATGGCCCATTTCGGCTCGTCGGAGGCCAGCACTCTGCCGTTGCGGTCCAGGATCCTGCCGCGCATCGGTTCGAGCGTTTTCTCATACTTAATCAACCGTAGCTGCGCCTTCTCGCGATATTCATCAGCCCGCACGACTTGAAGCACAAACAGACGCAGCGTAACGATCGCCCACCCGGCGACGAAGACCATGAGCACGACTTTCAGCCGCCGTTCAAACAAGCCCGACTCCCTTCGTTCTGGCGGGGCTGGCATAGATGCCGCCCTTGACGCTGCGAAGTCCCAGCGCCCGGCAATAGCGCAACAAGAACCAATGGATCGGTATGGCCCACAGTCCGGTGTATGCCGCAGTCAAAAGCGCAGCTCCGACCACGCTCGCCAGCATGGCGTCCAGGTGGTAACTGAAGTGAAAATAGCCGCGCAAAATGAGTTGGACGGCGAAACAAGATAAGAAGGTCAGCGAGAAGTGCGACAGCGGGTGTTTGGGGAACATCAAGTCGCGAATTGACCACACGACCAGCGCCACCAACCCATAAGCGACCGCCACCAGCCCGAAACGCTGCACCGTCGTAAGATCGACGAGCAAGCCCATCATGCAGCCCGCCAGCAAACCGTCTGCCGTTCGGGCGTGCAGCGCATAGTGGATCACCAGGATCAGCATGATGTCGGGATAGACGCCGTAAGCGCCGAGGTGCGGAGCGATCGTGGTCTGGAAGCAGATCGCCAGCGCCGCCAGCGGCGTAAACGTGAGCCATCTCATCGAGGCGCCTCCTTTCGCCGGGCGAGGATGCGCAGCACGGCAGCCGCACAGGCTGTGCGTACGCCGGGATCGTCATCAGCGGCCACTCTTTCACTCACTGCCAGAAGAGCATCGAGCGTCGGTAGTTCCGCACAAGCCTCACACGCCGCCGCACGAATATGGGCGGCATAGGCCAGACCGGCCTGATCCCCGGACAGCGGCTCGAATTCAAGACACTCCATCGCCAGTTGCAGCCCCGCGTCCGAACCGAACCGGCCCAGGCCGCGCGCCGCCTCCAAACGGCCCACCAGAGATTCACAGTTCTCCAGACGTTCCGACAGTATGTATAACACGTTCGGGTCGGCTGACAAAGAGAGTATTTCAATGGCCAGCTCTTGATCACGCTCGCCTGCCGCTTGTGCTTGCAAAATCATCTCTCGCGTGGCTTCCGCATCCCCTCGCGCGACCAAGCTCGCCCGGGCGGCGAAGCGCAGAGTATGATCAGACTCGCCGGCAGTGCTCAGCCAGTGCCTCAGCTCATCGTCGTCGGCGCGCTCATTCAGCGCCCGCAGCAAAGGGATCGCCGAGGGACGCCGACGAAGCGCCATCACGGTGTTACGCACCCGTTCCAGCATCTGGCCGTACTCCGACCGGCCCGCTTCGATCAAGCACAACATCGCCCCCGCACGGACGAGTTCGTCTTCATCGTCGAGGAGTCGTCTCCAAAATTCGATTGACAAATCGGCTTTTCGCTTCCTCAGCAACATGATCGCTTCGAGCCGAACGGCCGGGTCTGGGTCGTACGAAGCCAGACGTGTCCACGAATCGAAATGCGCGTTGCCGTCCGCCTCCAGACCGCGGAGCGCTCGTGTACGCACCTCTGAATCGTCCGCCGTCGCCGCCGACAGCTTCAGCTCGGCGAGGGCCTGTTGGCGGATCTCCCA